>JAFDLS010000038.1 GCA_019306365.1 Deltaproteobacteria bacterium | reverse complement strand
CCGACCTGTTTAACCAAACCGAAAACCTGAATATTGGCGCGCCTCTGGCTGAAAGGATGCGGCCTCAGACCCTGGATGAGTTTGTGGGGCAAACGCATCTGATCGGACCGGGGAGGCTCCTGAGCAGACTGGTCGAAACCGGGGAGATGGTCTCCCTGATTTTCTGGGGACCGCCAGGAACCGGCAAGACAACCCTGGCCAGATTAGTCGCGCAGTCAGCCGAGGCCGAATTTGTCTTCTTTTCGGCTGTTCTTTCCGGTGTCAAAGAGATTCGGGAGGTGATTGCCCAGGCCCGGGAACATCAAAAGTTCGCCCGCAGAAGGACCGTTCTTTTTGTGGATGAAATCCACCGCTTCAATAAGGCCCAGCAGGATTCCTTCCTGCCGTACGTGGAAAGCGGCCTGCTCACTCTTATCGGGGCGACAACTGAAAATCCTTCCTTTGAGGTTATCCCGCCCCTGCTTTCCCGAATGCGCGTTCTGGTTCTTTACGCTCTGCAAAAAAACGACCTGTCTATTCTTCTAAATCGAGCCCTGACTGATAAAAAGAGAGGTTTGGGGCATAGCGGGGCTGTTTTGGACCGGAAGGCCAAGGATTTCCTGCTGGAGTCGGCTGATGGGGACGCACGCGCGCTTTTAAGCACCCTGGAATTATCAGTAATGATCTCGCCGGTTACGGGCGGTGAACGGGAGGTGAGTCTGGCTGATGTTGAGGAGGCGCTTCAAAGAAAAAGCCTGCGCTACGATAAAGCCGGGGAGGAGCATTTCAATCTGATTTCCGCCCTTCACAAGAGCCTGAGGGACTCAGATCCGGACGCGAGCTTGTACTGGCTGGCTCGAATGATTGAAGCCGGGGAATCACCGCTTTACCTGCTCAGGCGAATGATCCGCTTTGCCTCCGAAGACGTGGGAATCGCGGATCCTGTGGCCTTGATGCTGGCTACCAGCGCCCTGCAGGCCTACCAGTTACTGGGATCACCGGAAGGGGATCTGGCGCTGGCTCAGGTGGCGGTATATCTGGCCACGGCAGAGAAATCCAACTCGATTTATTCAGCTTATGATGCCGCCTTGGCTGACGCTCGCGAGAAAGGCGCCCTGCCTGTACCCCTGCACATTCGTAACGCTCCCACCAGGTTGATGAAAGATCTAGGTTACGGCAGGGGATATCGCTACGCCCACGATTTCGAGGACGCGATCGTCTCGCAGGAGCATATGCCAGACCAACTCAAGGGGAAACGGTACTATTTCCCCACTAATCGAGGCCGTGAAAAGGCTGTCGCGGAAAAGCTTGCCAACTGGCGGCGGAGCTTAGATGGAAACAAAAACCGCGACAGTCAAATTAGAACCAATTCCCCTGTAAAGGGGCTCAAGAAAGATGAGGGTAAATGACTCATTTAGAAAAACAATTTTGTGATTTTTGTTTGATGGGAAAAAACTCTTAAAGTGAGATCTCTGCAAAACCTCGTCCTTTAGCTGGCCTCTTTGTCAGGCTCAAATTTAAGTCCTCGAAATATTGGTAATATTCCTGCGGGTTAAATTTTCACCTTCTGCGATTTCAACAAAATGGCTGGTTTTGCAGAGATCTCAAATATCAGACCGGGGTGCCTTTCGATCAAAGGAAGACGCATGTAATATTTTGTTATTTATGATAAAAACAGGCTAACTAAGGTTTGACCAGTTTCAGCGAACGCCCTTTTTTCTTTTTGGCTTTTTCATGCTTGCCCTTCATTATATTTTCGTTAAAAAGAGAGTTCTTTACTCTAACTGAATTGATAAGGAAAAAAATAATAACCGATTTCTCCCATTCCTTTGTGGGTTCAAACTGCTCCATGACTTTCTTATATTGCGGAAGAAGCTGCGTCAATGAAGCCTCATCCAGGCTTAGAATTCTTTCGGCTAATTGTTCGAGGGTTTTATCAAGCATTATAACAATCCGTGACAAATTGATAAAAAAAGACTATAATCATAATCTGATATTGTCAAGGGACATATTCTTATGGAACCCTGGATCGAAACCTTACCTAGGTTTGTTTAAATAATTTGAAGATTTTTTTGGTTATGGAGCTAGAAAAACCGCTGGGTGAAAGGTCTTTCATATCGCCAGAGCGGAAGAATTGACAAGGACACGCAATATTGCCCAATTGAGGTGGAGAAAGATGGCAAATACTAAATCTGTCCCGAAAGAGCCCAAGGTTGAACTGGATTTTAACAATGTTATGGCCGATATCCTGAAGTCTGATCAGGGACTTACTATCAAAGAGATAAACAAGTTAAAGCCGGAGATGACAGAGGCCCATAAGGATTTGATGCAAAGGCGTAAAAATGAGGAGCTGCCATTTTATGATCTGCCATTTCAGACCCAGGAACTCAAATCGATAAGACGGCTGGCGGACGATATCAGGAAAAGAACGGAAAATTTTGTGGTTTTGGGCATTGGAGGCTCCGCTCTGGGAACCCGTGCTCTTTTCAAAGCTTTAAGCCCTCACAATCACAATCTCCTGGAATCATCCAAAAGGCGTTTCCCCAGGCTTTTTGTGGTCGATAATATAGACCCTGAGACTCTGACCACTCTTTTGAACTTTGTCGATCCTAGACACACCTTTTTCAACATTGTCACTAAGTCTGGCACCACTACCGAAACAATAAGTCAGTTTATGATCGTTCACGACCGGTTACGCCGGAGTTTGGGAAGATCCAGTGTGCGTGACCATGTAATCGTGACCACTGATTCGAAGCAGGGCTTCATGCGGGAGTTGGTTAACCAGGAGGATTATCACGCCCTTGAAGTACCCGAAGGTGTGGGTGGACGCTTCTCAGTTCTTTCACCCGTTAGTCTGCTGCCTTTGGCTGTGACCGGTATTAATGTTGTGGAACTGCTAAAAGGGGCGGTTGTGGCATCTAAGGCTTGTACTCATGCTAACATGATGCGTAATCCCGCATACTTATTCGCCGCCCTTAACTTTGCTTTGCGACAATGGCGAAAGAGGTCCATACTTGTTATGATGCCATACGCTGACGCGCTAATGGATTTTGCTGAATGGTTCAATCAGTTATGGGCAGAATCTCTGGGGAAGCAGTATGGCATTGACGGTAAGGAGGTTTTGGCCGGGCAAACGCCTGTAAAAGCACTAGGCGCCACAGACCAACACAGCCAGCTGCAGCTTTATATGGAAGGACCGGAAGACAAAGTCGTGGTATTTGTTGGACAAAAATTCTACAGAGTAGATACTCGAATCCCATCAATCTTCAAGGAAAATGAAGGGCTGGCCTATCTGGGAGGGTATACATTAGGGGAACTGATACAGACAGAACAGGCGGCCACGGCTCGGGCCCTGACCATGGCTGGCAGGCCAAACATGACCCTGACTATACCGCGTATAACTCCGGCGAGTATGGGTTACCTGATGTACCTTCTGGAAGTTGCTGCCGTAGCAAGCGGTTATCTGTATAAGATTGACCCCTTTGATCAGCCCGGAGTGGAGTTGAGTAAAAAATTTACATATGGTCTCATGGGCCGACCCGGATTCGAATCCTTTAAGGAACAATTCAATAGAGGAAATCGCCCGAAAAAGAAATACATCATTTAGTTAACGACAGTTAGATCATGACGCGAAAGAAAGATAAACCCGAACCGGACACTGAGCAAAGGGCGAGTCTAAATTTAGCGGTCGAAGGCGGCGAAGACAGCGCTGAACCAAAACGCCTGGTTAGGTATTTTTCATTCACCGGATTCTTTGCCATCATAGTTTTCACCCTCTTTCTAAGCCTTTTCATCTCCCAACAAGCTAAAAACATGCTCCTGAGTGATAACGAGGATTATGCCAATCTGGTGGCCAAGTATTTGAATCGCCAGGTTTCTCAGAAATTTATCAACGTGATCCTTTCTTACGGTTACACCAGCGTCCGCCTCAGGGAAAAATTTCAATTCGAACTCATGGACAGGCTGGTACGCCGATCAATCCACGGCTTCAAGATCGATCACGTCAATATCTATGATTTCGACGGTATGATCATATACAGCACCAATCCGAACCTGATCGAGACCACCGGCCAGGATTCCGAGGCATATAAGGAAGCATTGGAAGGTAAATCCACCTCTACTTTGGTCACTAATCAAGGCCGTTTTGGCGGTTTCGGCCAAACCCGGATTCTCCAAACCTTTTCGCCCATCCGGCGCGAACTATTCGACGGGTCAGAAGGCTATGTCATGGGAGTTTTCGAAATCCACCAGGACCTGACGGATGATTACGCGGAGATTGTCAATTTTCAATATATCAGCATCCTGGTATCGTTACTGGTCATGAGCCTGCTCTTCCTTGTTCTGCGCCAGATTGTAAAAAGGGCTGACAAAATTATTGAAGAGCGCAACGCCGAACGACGCAGGTTTCAGGAAAAGCTGCATCAATCAGAACGATTGGCCAACCTGGGTCAGATGATCGCCGCCGTGTCCCATGAGGTTCGTAATCCTCTGGGTATCATCAGCAGTACGGCTGAAATACTCAGAGGCAAACTCAAACAGTACGAGCCGGACAATCAACTGGCTGATGTTATCGTAGAGGAGTCAAGGCGGCTCAATGAGATAGTGACCGAATTTTTGGACTTTGCCCGGCCAAAGGTGCCTAAGATCGCAACCACGAGCCTTAAGGATGTCCTTGATAAAAACCTGTATTATCTATCATCCGAACTGGAAAAATTCGGTATCAAGGTAATTCGCCGCTATGGCGGACCGGCCCTTATTGAGGCCGATCCTGATCAGCTTTATCAGGCTTTTCTCAATATTTTCTTAAACGCGATTCAGGCGATGCCAGATGGCGGGGTTATCAATGTGAGGACTACAGGTGTAAACGGCCGACACAGTAATATGGCTGAGGTGGTCATTAGCGATACTGGTCAGGGCATAAAGCCTGAAACACTTGATAAAATCTTCAACCCGTTCTTTACAACCAAGGATCAAGGGAGCGGCTTGGGGTTGTCAATCGTCAAGAATATCATCACAAACCATAAAGGAGAGATTTTTATCGAACCCTTACATGGCGAAGGAGCACGAGTGATAATCCACCTTCCCGTTAAACAGGACTAAAAGCTAATTCCAAAAACACAATCATAACTGACATCTGCACCCTCATGACATAAACAAGCAGATACATTTTTTAAAATTCCCGGTTCGGTTCGGGAAGAAAAACCAAATTAGGCAAATGAGATGGAAACCATTCTCGTAGTGGACGACGAAAAAAATTACCTGATCGTAATGAGCGCTTTGCTGTCAGAGCAAGGCTATGAGGTTCTCACCGCTGAAAATGGCTTGCAAGCCATGGAAATTATTGAAAATTCAGATCTGGACCTTGTCCTGACCGACATGAAAATGCCTCAATTGGATGGAATAGAACTTCTTAAACGAATTCACCAATTCAAGCCAGAGCAACCGGTAATAGTCATGACGGCTTTTGGAACCGTTGAAAAAGCGGTTCAAGCCATGAAAGCCGGGGCTTTTGATTACATCACCAAGCCCTTTCAGAATGAAGAACTGATGCTGACTATTCAAAAAGCCCTGGATATGTACAAACTCGTTCGTGACAATAAGGCGCTTACCCAGGAGTTAAGGCAGCGGTACCAGTTTGAGAATATCATCGGTAAAACCAAGGTAATGCAGGATATATTTCGTATGATTGAGAAGGTGGCCGATACCCAGGCCAATGTGCTGATTACCGGCGAGAGCGGCACGGGCAAGGAGTTGATCGCCAGGGCCATTCATCAAGGAAATCATATCCGTCGAGACAAGCGATTCACCACGATCAATTGCGCCGCCCTGCCAGAAAACCTCCTTGAAAGCGAGCTTTTCGGGCATGAAAAAGGCGCATTTACAGGGGCCGTGTCCAGCCGGAAGGGACGCTTTGAAATTTCTCACGGCGGGACCCTTTTCCTGGATGAGATCGGTGACATGTCGCTGCCGTTGCAGGCCAAATTGCTGCGGGTCATTCAGGAACGGGAGTTTGAAAGGCTTGGAGGGAATAAGACTATCAAGGTTGATGTACGGCTTGTAGCCGCCTCCAACCAGAACCTCAAACAGGAGACAATTGAAAAGCGCTTTCGTGAAGATCTTTTATATCGACTCAATGTTATCCACCTCCATATACCTCCGCTTAGAGAAAGAACCGATGATATTCCTCTGCTGGTTAACCATTTCATCCACATGTACAGCAAAAAAAGCGACCGATCAGACCTGACTGTTTCTCCTGAAGCCATGCGCCTCATTTTTGCTTACCATTGGCCTGGCAACGTCAGGGAGTTGGAAAACGTTATCGAAAGAGCGGTCATTCTCTGCGCTAACCAAATAATTCACCCTGAGGATCTGCCAGAAGATCTGACAAATGGAGGGGATACGAGGTTCCCGGGTTCGGTCGAACTGGATGAAATTGACAAATTCATTCCGGCTCGGCTCGGGCTAAACGAAGCCCTGGAGTCAATCGAAAAAAAGATGATTGAACGGGCTTTAAAGCGAGCGAACAATGTCCAAGCCCACGCGGCTTCGCTCCTGGGGATTAAAAAAAATGTGATGCAGTATAAGCTGAAGAAATACAATCTGCTTTAAAAGACAGGCCTCGTGATATTTTTTGAACTTGGGTTCTTTTTTTTGAACCATAAATTAAACAATAAAAACATTATATTATAGAGCTTTAGTCTCAAATGGCCATTATTGGTACAAATTTTTGTACCATTAAGAACCTTAATAGGAAAAGCATTTTGCAAGGGTCAAAAAATAAACCTTTTAAAATGAATGAGTTAGGGCATTTTGAAGGGATTGGTCAAAAGTTGGCAGCGATATTGCTTATTCATCGTTGTACAGCCTCCAATGCTGTACTCAAAAACCCAATTATTACCACCCTTTTCCCCTTTTTCAAGTTAACCGGAACCCTTGGTTCCGGTTAACTTTTTTAGGACCTCACCGATGGCCTCAACCGATATCACGACTTAAAGCCTGGTTTCTCCAACTTCACATGACAAAAAAGAGGCGGCTCATTCATACCCAAAGCGGCGCATGGCCAGGGGATCACGGCTCCAATTTTTTTCAATCCGCACAAAAAGTTCGAGAAAAATCCTGGTTCCGGTCAGGCGTTCAATATCTTTACGGGCTGCCGTGCCTATCCGTTTCAGCATTTCCCCTTTTTTGCCTATGACGATTCCTTTTTGAGACTTCCTCTCTACATGAATCACGGCCTTGATCCGAATTAAATTATCGCGATCTTCGTTGAATTCCTCAACAGTTACAGCTGTTGAATAGGGAATTTCCTGTCTGGCCATGTTAAAAATTTGCTCGCGAATCATCTCAGCGGCGATTAATCGTTCAGGCTGATCTGTTACGGTGTCCGGCGGGTAATACTGGGGTCCTTCCGGGAGCTGCTCGGTAATCTCTTTCAAAAGATCGGGTACCCCTTCACCAGTCAGGGCGGAAATAGGAACCTGGGCGGCCAGAGGCAAGGCACGGCTGTACGCAGCCATCGAAGGCAGGAGCTTATCTTTTTTAATCATGTCGATCTTGTTAATAGCCAGAATAATTGGCCGGTTTTGATCCTTCAGAACCTTCAGTACCAATTCATGATCTTCTCGTCTTTGACCCGTTTCCACCATGAATAGAATCAGATCCACGTCTGAAAGGGTCGCGAGAGCCTGACGCAGTAAAACCTTATTCAACAGGTTACCGGATTGATGGATTCCGGGAGTATCAAAAAAGATAACCTGTGAGGCGGGAGTGGTCCAGACCCCTAAGATACGATGGCGCGTGGTCTGTGGTTTGGCTGAGGTAATGGCCACCTTCTGCCCCAGAATTCGGTTGAGCAGGGTTGATTTGCCCACATTCGGAGCGCCAATAATGGCCACGAGACCGGAACGATGTTCAGTAGTTGTCGTCATTTTTTTTAAGAAATCTTTTTAAGTTAAGCTTAAAATTTTTTTTAAAACTATGACCTCTCATGGGTCGTCCGCGCGGTTGAATCCCCGGATACAATCAAAAAGGGGGCAGGTAAACTCCATATAAAACTAGAAGCTATCTCAAAATTAGTGTTTTGGTCTAAATCGCGAAGAAAGAAAATTTAACCCGCAGGAATATGTTAGATATTTCGAGGATTTAAATTTTCGTACGACCTATGCCGCTACAGCGTGAGCGGAGCGGGGCTCATGAGTTAGGGTAAACAAACTTTTTTGAGATGGCTTCTAATGACTACTCCAGATAATTGATTTCCTTCACTTAAATAACCGAAAACATTTCGCCTTGCCAGCGAAATAGTCCCCGGGGTTGATCCGGGTCAGGCTTTATTTTTATTTTCAGATTACCGAAATCCCTGGACAGCCTGGAGAGGTTTGATCGCGCGTGCCCCTGGGCCTGTGAAACGTCGCGAGGCGCAACAAACAGGGTGACATCGCTGCCTCGAGCTGGTTTGATTTGAAGCGAGCTGGCAATGGCCCGGTAAAAAATCTCCGCCTTTACAAGATGCCCCAGAGACGGATGATGGGGCCCGGCCATAAGCCCCTGCGTCAGTTCGGAGCTGGTCTGGAGACCGATGCGGGTCACAGTAATCCCCGCTCGGGTCAGGCTTTTGAACATCCAGGCGCATATCTCGACGGCCTGTTCCAGGGTCAGGGGACGATATTCACCTCTTTGGTATAATTTCGCAAGGGGAGTGCCTTTTATTACAAGAGCCGGATATAACCGGACTTCATCCGGCGAAAGATCAAGAATCCCTTGTAAGGTTGATTCCAAACTGGCCTGGTTCTCGCCAGGAAGGCCTGGCAGAAGCTGCAGACCCAGTTTTAGCCCGGCTGTCTTGATCCGCTGAGCCGCCTCCCGGGTATCCAAGGCGGTATGACCGCGCCTGCTCATCTCCAAAACCTTATCATCCATAGATTGAGCCCCAATCTCGATGGTGGTCACACCCATGCTCTCTAAAAATTCCACCTCATCACAGGGCAAAGCGTCGGGGCGGGTTGAAAGGCGTATACCCTGAACCAGATTCCGCTTCAGAAAGGGTGCAACCGCTCCGAGTAATGCAGACTGGCGATCACGGGACAACGCGGTAAAAGTTCCGCCATAAAAAGCCACTTCAACGCTGGCCCCCGGCTGGAGACGCGAGGAGGACAGGCCGGCTTCTACGCCTCTGGTCACCCCGGGGGAAGTTAACGGCTCAGCACGCCGCCCGCCGGACTGATGCTGATTACAGTAAAGGCAGCGATGAGGACAACCCTGGTGAGATAAAAAAAATGGAATAATAAAAGGAGTCACTTGGATGATGTCGCCCGACTTTGCAGGACTTGCAAAGCGGCTCTGGCCGCCGATCGCTCCGCCTCTTTTTTACTGCGGCCCTGGCCAACAGCAACCTCCTCGGCACCAAGGGTCAGGGTGACCACAAAGGTCTTGGAGTGATCCGGCCCTTCTGTCCCGTCAAGGCGATAGACCGGGGCCTTATTAAAAAGCTCCTGAGTAAGCTCCTGAAGCCTGGTTTTGTAATCTTTTAAAAAGTCCTGAGTGGAGGACTTGACGATAAGGTCTCCCAGGAGATGTTCGACCACGTTAATAGCAGCGGTAAAACCTCCGTCAAGGTAGATTGCGGCCAGAATGGCCTCGAAGGCGTCGGCCAGAATGGAGCTTTTATCCCGCCCGCCAGTGGCTTCCTCGCCGCGCCCAAGAGCCAGGCAGGGCGCGACTCCAATACTTCTGGCAATATTGGCCAGTTGTGATTCGTTTACCAACCCGGCTCTCATTTTGGACAGTTCGCCTTCCTTATCCTTGGGAAAAGTCTCGTACAAAAGCGTGCTGATACAAAGTGATAAAACCGCGTCACCTAAAAACTCGAAACGCTGATTATCTTCAACGGGCTCCCCTTCCTTGACATCCGACCGCACCTCGTGAATATAGGACCTATGCCTCAGCGCAATCAGGAGAAAAGATCGATCCGTAAAAGTGTATCCAAGCCGGCCTTCTAACTGGGCCAATAAATCGGGGGTATCCATAACTGTTATCTATTCAATTACCGAAAAATATTATAGTAATTGCCAAATGGCAATTACATGATGTTTTGGCGTTTGTCGTAAGGTGACTTATGAGAATGGTCGTCACTAAACCTTCCCCTGTCCCAATGCCAATAGGAAAATATGTATGACAAACGCTCTAACTACTAAGGAATCATAGTCAGGCGCATGGCCAAAGTCAAGTTCTGTTGAAGCATCCGCTCGACTCCTCGACAGCCTTTATTCTAAGATGACGTTAAAGGGAAAATATCCGAATAATAAAAAGTTTATGGTATGCTGTGTCGACTTCGGAGATTGAATTAAAAATGAACACATTAGAACTTGATCCCTCTTTAAACTGTTTACCGCAAAAAGCGGAAACCATTCACTTGATCGGCATCTGCGGAACAGGTATGGGCGCTCTGGCCGGGATGCTGGTCGAAAAAGGCTATAAGGTGACCGGATCCGACGCCAATGTCTATCCACCGATGTCCGAATTTTTAGATAAGTTAAGCATCAGAGTCATATCCGGCTATAGCAGGGAAAATCTGAATTACAGGCCGGACCTGGTAGTGGTGGGTAACGTGGTCACCCGTTTGAATCCCGAGGCAGCTGCCCTGGCCGCGCTGAACCTGCATTACTTATCTTTTCCGCAAACCCTGCGCGTGTTTTTCTTAGCAGGCAAAAGGCCGCTGGTCGTGTCAGGCACCCACGGCAAAACCACGACCTCTGCGCTAGCCGCCTGGCTGCTCGAAACTGTCGGTAAAGACCCGGGCTTCATGATCGGAGGGATACTCAACAACTACGAAAGCAATTACAAACTGGGAGCAGGGGATTGGTTTGTGGTTGAAGGTGACGAGTATGACACCGCCTTTTTCGACAAAGTCCCCAAGTTTATCCATTACGCCCCGGAAGTGGGTATTCTGACCAGCGTTGAATTCGATCACGCGGATATCTATCCGGATCTGGATGCGATCAAGAACGCCTTCCGCCGATTCGTAAACCTCATTCCTGCCAGAGGTCTGCTTGTCGCCTGCGGGGATGATCCTCTGGTACGTGAAATGGCTGAACAGGCCTCTTCAGACGTGACCTTTTACGGGTTGGGTGAAGAAGGCAATACCTGGCGGGCCGCAGATCTGAAGGCGGATGGCCAGGGCACCCGGTTTAGCCTCATACGCGCGGGGCAAAAAGATCCCTTGCCGTTTTTTTCTCCCCTGCCAGGCGCGCACAATGTGCTCAATACACTCGCCGCAGCGGCGGCCATGGACTGGATTGGCATTAAGCCGGAGAAGCTTCAAAAAGGTCTGACAAGTTTCAAAGGAATCCACCGCCGGCAGGAAGTGCGGGGAATCGAGGCCGGCGTGACGGTTATCGATGATTTCGCTCACCACCCTACCGAGGTCAAACAAACCCTGGCCGCCATACGGCTTGCTTACCCTGAAGCCCGGCTGATAGCCGTTTTTGAACCGCGTACCAACACCAGCCGCCGCAAGGTTTTTCAAGCTGACTACGCCTCATCCTTTGACCAGGCGGATGAAATTCTTATCCGGGAACCACCTGGCCTCAAGAAGGTTCCGGCAGGCGAAAGATTCTCATCAGCCCAACTGGTTAAGGATTTACAGAAAAAAGAACTGCAGGCTCATTACTTCACCGATACAGACGCTATCCTGGCAAACCTGAACGGAAACCTTCGATCCGGGGACGTCGTCCTGATCATGTCCAACGGCGGATTTGACAATATTCACGAAAGGTTATTGAAATTGTTGCGGGAATCGGTGAGAGGCTTTTCGTAGGTTGCGTATGGGCTGAGGAACATGGTAAAAAAAGTCGCCCTTTTCAAATCGGAGATGAGCTAAAAATGAGAAAAAATTTCATTCGCCCAGGCCGTAACCGTTCTCGATCAGGTCCTTTAGCTTTTCGAAAAATCGCGCGGCCGGAGCGCCGTCAATGATGTCGTGGTTCATGCTCAGGGTAATGTTTAAGTATTCCCGGATTTCTATGCGCCCATTGACCACTCCAGGTTTCTCCACGATACCCCCCAGGGTCAGGCCCAGGGTGTGATTGCCAAAAGGAATTCCCCAACCGGGTACCTGTCCGATCATTCCAATGGCTGATACCGTCACTGTCCCGCCGTACCTCTTCCACAGCTGGGGATTCCTGGTAAATATCCAATATAAACCCCTGCGGATAAAACCGGGCAGCCGGACGAACCATTCGATCTTCCTCGATATTGGGTCACTCTCCGGGTCGGCCTGGATGGCCCGAATTTCACTGTGGATGTCGTAAAAAGTTTTGTTATTGGCTCCTCGGATTATGTGCGGTAAGGTTGCCCGCCCGGATTCGGTCTCGATGGGGGTATGCACGTCCACTTCGTGAAAGAGGATCAATCTGCCTCGCCAGTTACGATAGGCATGCATGTTCCTGTCCATTTCCACTGCCCGGCCCAGACAGGTTATAATAAAGGCGGTGAAAGAAAGAGACTCGCCGGAATTAACCTTGTGCTCACGAAAAAATTGCCTGGGCTTGGTCACGTCCACTTCCATCAATGCATAGATTACGTGTTTCCGATGAGCCATAAACCCGGCGTCAACAACCAAACGCCTGTTTTTAGGGAACGGTTTTGCCGTATACTCGGCCTTTTTCATAAGCACTGACTCCTGATTTTCCTTCTGTTAACCGAGATTATGCGACCGTTGCCGCGTTGAGCCTGTTTTTACTTTCCGATGCCATTGTGCGGACAGTGTTGACCAAGGCGGCGATCTCGAAAGGCATTTTTTCATGGTCTTTAAGGACAATATTAATTGAAAACGCCCGATCAATAGAAATCATGCAAGTAGTATATCGTCCTTTAGCTGAACTCTTTGTCAGGCTCAAATTTAAGTCCTCGAAATATTAGTAATATTCCTGCGGGTTAAATTTTCGCCTTCCGCGATTTCAACAAAATTACTGGTTTTGCAGAGGTCTCAATCTACATTTTTCAGATAGCGGTTCTTTTTATTCCTTGAGTCCTCTATTTTCGAACTTCAGGCCGTAAAGAAGGATGGCCATCAATTCATCGAGATAATACTCAATTTTTTCTTCGCTTTCCTGGACCAGCCAGTTTAACTCAAACCCTCTCAAGGCATGAGCAATGGCCCTGGCCGTTAAAAGCGGATAATTAAGATAAAAAAAACCCTTTTTTACCCCGTCTACTAAAATAGAATTAATGATGTCCACTTCACGGTTGAAAAGCTCATTACGAATGCTTTCTGCACCGGGTATAAGATTCTCTATCCCCTCACGATCCAGATTCAATATATTTATAGCCTTGGCCATGTATCGGAATTTTGCTTTGACGAAGGTGGCCAACTTATCTCTTGGCAAAGTTTCTTGATCAACCAAGTACGATACCTTTTCCACTAGCTCAGACATTTCCCGGCGGAGGACTTCCAGGTAAACCCTATCTTTGCTACCGAAATAGTTGTAAATGGTCGCCTTGGCGACTCTGGCCATACGGGCCATCTCCTCGATACTCGTTTTCCGGAGGCCGTATCGAGCAAACATCTTTTTTGCGGTATTCAGGATGGAATCCAATTTTTCCTGTTTCATGAATACCTCCTGTTTTCTATAAAATTAGAAAAAAATCGTTTTCTATTCTATAAATAACAAAAAAAATGATATGTCAAGAAAGATTAGCTCCTCAAACTATGTAGTTTTAAAGCATGGTTGAGCTTTCAAATACAAAATGTCATCATTAGGCATCTAAGAATTGAGGATATGATAAAACCTGAAGTTATAAAAGTTAAGCGAACGGCGGATTTGACAATATTCACGAAAGGTTATTGAAATTGTTTGAAAATCAATGAAGGGCTTTTCGTAGGTTGCGTACAGACTGCGTAACATGGTAAAAAATGGCGACTTTCTCAAGGCCGCCTTAATAATTTCAGTTAAAGATTTTTAGAAAGAAGTGGTTTTGCTAGTATTCAATAGCGCCAGCCGGATTTGCTATGATAAATAAGAAATATTTAGTATTATGAAGGTTAAATATCTATTTGGGGAATTAAATGTTTGACTACCGCGATAAAATCATGACCTGGGAGCAGGCTAAGGAAACAATCGCCGCCCGCAAAAAGACGGGGCAGAAAATTGTCTTTACCAACGGCTGTTTTGATCTGCTTCATTTAGGCCACCTGCGCTACCTGGCCTATGCCCGGAATTTAGGGGACTTCCTGGTAATCGGACTGAATTCCGACCGCTCAACCCGGGAAATCAAAGGGCCGGCCCGGCCGATTACGCCTGAGGAACAGAGGGCTGAAATTCTGACCGGGCTGAGCATCGTGGACGCGGTAGTGATATTCGACCAGCCGGACCCGCTTCAGCTCATCACCTTGCTTAAGCCGGACGTGCTGGTCAAGGGCGGGGACTGGCCTCTGGATAAGGTCATCGGCCGGGAAGTGGTGGAAAAAAACGGCGGCACCGTGATGACCATCCCGCTCACACCGGATGTATCCACCACGGCCATCATTAACCGCGTCCTGAATCTCAACCGGCCTGATTCGAAATAATGAATGCGGCTGGTACAGAATGGAGAACTGTTTAAAAATTTCGCCAGCTGATTTAACTGGCTGAGGGAGCCTCGTCTTTGATTTCTCCGGCGATGTGTTCGGAAATCTTCTCAGCGGACGCTCCAAAGAGGTCTTCAATCGGGAGAAGGTTCAGGTAGTCATCCTTCCAGGTATAACCAAACTCTTCCACCAGATTCTGAATATGGTCATACTTACCTCCCAGGGCCTCAACTTTTTTCTGAACCTCCACCTGCTCCTTAAAGTCAACGTTGAACAGGAGGAGGTGGTCAATCGTTATATCGGTTGAAATTACAGGGATAACGAGAATACTTCGATTATCGCGTTTCCCTTTACCGACAAAAACATTACCCTGCCTGACGATAATCTGCTTTGTGCCGCGAAGCTTGTTGTCGGTCTCAACCCGTGAAACCAATCCCTTGGCGCTTCCTTCTTTCTTCATGACATAGATCCTGGAATCTTCCACCGGTTCGCCCAGGATATTCAAGCCTTCTATGCGATAAAGAGTAGTCCCTTCGATCTTGCTGAGAATTTCCTGCAGCCGCCTTAACACTAAAATATTGCTGGTCGTGATCTGACTCTTATCAAAACCATGGGCCTCTAGCGCCTCGAAAAGCAGCCCCTCCACCTTCTCGGCTATCCTGCTCGTGCCAACTGTAACGGTTTTAGCCTGATGTTTGATAGCGTCAACAGGACGTGCCATTTCCGCAATGATATTTCCAAAACATTCATAAAACGCTTTCAGCATATTAGGCGCTGTGCCTCTGAATCCGAAGTCGAACTCAAAATCCGAAGAAGGCAGCCTTCCGGCCAGATATTTGAGCAAAAGTGTAATATCCGAAGCCGCGCAGGTGGTCATGGCCGTGGCGTAACGGTTCTGTCTTATTCTTTCTTTGAAAGCCCTGTAAATCTGGGCCGCCTTTTCCCTGAAGGTCTCCTCAACCACGATTTCATAAATATCCAGCCCTCTGGCCAGGGATTCGTTGACATGCTCGCTAATTTCCTCCCGGAAATTAAAGAGTTGAAGAGATTCTTCATTAATGGCCAGGGCGGCGTAGTAACCCCAGAGGTGGCCGGCTAGCGTATTTATGATCGGGGCGAACCGCTGTGTTATTTCAGGCACATAGATAACTGAATCGGCGTAAGCGTCGAAGCGGCTCTCACCTTCTGTTGTCACGACGATGGGGATGGCCGCATGCGCTTTGAAAATAGCCGTATCCTTCACGATATCGCTAATCACGTCCTCGCCGTTACCCGCGGCGCAGATAAAAATCAGCGGTTCGGCTGAAAGGTCGATATGCTTTTTATCCTCAACCACGTCTGACGAGATTGTTTTATAGCAAAGCTCACTGAGCTTAATTCTGATCTCATCCGCTGAAATCTTGTTAGGCCCGCTGCCAACAACGGCCCAGTCTTCTTTCGTCACGGCGAACCTTCGGGCGGATTTTTCGATATCCTCCCGTTTGGCCAGAACTTTCTCCATACATGAAGGAAGCCTCCAAAGCTGTTCTATTTCCGCCAGGATAAAATCGTCGGTCAGGATTCCGCTGAGCTGGGCCACCTTGAGGCCGAGGACGCTGCCTGCCACGATCTGCGAATAGTAGGCCTTGGTGGACGCGACCGACATCTCAATGTCACGGCCGCTGCTGGTATAAAGCACTCCATCCACCTTAAAGGTGATATCCGAATCGCGCCTGTTGACAATGGCCAGGGTGAATGCTCCCCGTTCCTTGGTCATGTCCACGGCGCGATTTGTGTCGGTGGTCGTGCCGGATTGGGTGATAGCGACAACCAGGGTGTCCTCCCGTATGTCACCGAGCATAAAGCCGCTGAACTCTGACGCTTTAACAGCCGCGATTTGAATATCGGTCCCATTGAGATAATATTTGAACAGCTCGGAGCATCCCATGGCCGCCACACCGGCGGTACCCTGGCCGATAAAAATAATCTTCTTGATTTTTTTTTGTACGATAGCCTTTTCAAGGTGAGGCGGGATGACCGTATCGTCCAGGAGCCAGAATTTCCAGACGGCCCTGTATCGTCTGTTCAATCGACCGGGGGGATTCCGAGATCTCTTTTAGGAAATAATGAGGATAATTCTGGCGATCGATATCTCTGGTGGTGATTTCAGTTTCCTTGATATCGGTTTCAGAAAGCTCCAGCGATGTGCCATCATAATACATGGCTTTAATGCCCGCGAGGCCGGTCCCGGATTCGCAGTCCAGGATGTATATCTGACCCTGAGTCGGACCTGAGATCCCTTCGGTCACCTTCTCCCCATCCATTTTTAAATAACGGGAAGTTTGTTCCACAAAACCGTAGATCTCCGACGCGGGTATGTAGTGATCCTCCGCCAAACCGACAAAGATGGCTTGCCCGCTGCCTTTTTGAGCTAAAAAAATCTTTCCAGGCGCCAGGTCGGAGTGCATGGCAATGGCATGGGAGCCCTTAAAGTCACTCACCGCCAGGCGAAAGGATTCCTCAAGGGTCTTTTCGTCGCGAAGATATTTTTCTATCTGCATGGGAATGATCTTGGTGTCCGTGGTAACATCTTCGTGTATCGTATTGCCGGTTTGCACCTCATAAATTCGCCTTAATTCTTGATAGTTATCAATGTCTCCATTAAGACAAACATGAATAATCCCTTTCGAGACGTTTGAATCATTATCCATGGGGTGGCAGTTGGGCACGCTGATTTCGCCAACCGAAGCCCAGCGAGTATGAGCGATCGCGCTATAATGAGCGTGAGGCATCCTGACCAGGCGCTGAAAAATTTCATCATTCTTAACCTGACTTCTCAGGTATGAAACATTATCACCAAGACTCCCGACTTCGGCGGCAACCTTGTAAGTAAAAACAAGGGAGGTCCATGAAGCCCACTTATTGACCCTGACGCTGAGATTAGAAAGAACTTCCTCATTTTGTCTGGCTTCAAAATCATCAAAAAGCGATTTCTCCCGCAGCCACTCCTGAAAGGTCTGAAAATCCAGCTTGTTGAGCCCGAAAAGTAGGGAAATCCCGGCGGAATCCCTTCCCCTGACCTCAAGCCGGTCAAGGTTGTTAAAAATAAGGTTGATTTCCTTCAAACGGCTGACAGCCATAGGCGTTTGTTCAAATTCACTGAACCGTCCGAGGTTATTTATTTTTTCAACATTAAAAAGGACATTATTTTTCAGGGACCATAAAATATCCCTAATGTCTGAAATGCGGCGGGCCATTATTTCATCTTCTTCCGCCGTCAGACGCTGTTTGTTTTGAATTCTCTGGTTTTCCTCGCTCTCAATAAGTTCCTGGAGGTTGCCGCAGAAACCGGAGAGTTTTTTTTGATGGTCCTGGTTTAAAAAAACTTCATAAAAGCCTACCTGTCCGTTTAGACGCTCACAAAGGCCCTTGACCTCACCAAGGAGTTCCCGCCCGCCCAGATAATGATCGCTTCGTTTCAGATTTTCTCCCTGGAACCTCGCATCGTTGTTTTCGAAGATTTTTTCCAGCCTGGATTCAAGCCTTTGAATGAGCGATCCATCCTTGCTGGCCGATCGCTTTTTAATAGTCAATACACCAGTAATCCCACAGTTGAACACCGTGGGTTCATACGGAAAAAAGACGAATGAACCATCGGGAACCGATCCCAAACTTCTTCCAAAATAAATGCCGGTTACGCCCTTGTTTTCCAGAAACGACTTTATCTTTTTAATGATCATAACTTTCCTACTGCTGCCTCAGGAACGGATTTCTATTTAGACCTCGCCTATACGGGCCTTTATAACTTCAATTGATCGCGCCAGTTCCGCTTGATCGTTGATTCCCAATACCTCACCGGGATCAGACGTCATGACCGCAGCCGCGAGTAATCCCTGGTTCCGTGCCAGGCCGACGATATCGGTCAAATAATATTCCTGCTGATCATTATTTTGGTTTAATTTTCCGATAAGGTCAAATAGAACTGAGCCGGACACCGCGTATATTCCGGTGTTAATTTCTTTCACGCTCAGTTCCTCAGGGGCAGCGTCACGAGCCTCGACTATCCGGGCCAGAAAACCATTACCGTCCCGGATGATACGCCCATACGCCCCGGGCTCCTCAAGCTCAACCGTCAGAACCGACAGAGGAACCTCACTTTTTTTATGGATCTCCAGAAAGTCCGTCATGGTCTGAGGCAGGAGCAAAGGAAGATCCCCATAAAGGATTAAAACAGTCCCGGAAAAGTCCTCAAGTACCTCGCGAGCCACGGATACCGCGTGACCGGTCCCCAGCTGTTCAATTTGTTGAACAAAAATGATATCTTTACCTCCAACCACCGCCTCCACCCGGTCGGCCTGATATCCGGTCACAACCACCAGACGTTCTGGTTTCAAGGCTCGTACCGCTTTAAGGACATGAGCCAGCATAGGTTGGCCCAGCATGGGATGCAATACCTTGGCGAGGTCTGACTTCATTCTGGTCCCCTTACCAGCGGCCAGCACCAAAACACTTAGATTACCATTCATTTTCTTATCGGTCCCATTAACAGAATAACTCTATTAGAAATCATGGCCTTACGGATTGTCAAGGCAGAATCAGCCAAAAAATAAAAAAGGGCAAGTCTCTTTTGACTCGCCCTTGAATATAATAAAAAAGTTTGTTTAGATGGCCTTCTGTTTTTCCGCCACCTTGAGCCTAACCATGGCCCGCCTCAAGGCCGCTTCGCTTCGTGCGAAATCGACCTTTTCATCCTGCCGGGTCTGTTCCAAACGCTGTTGAGCTCGTTCACGAGCCCTTTGAGCTCGTTCCATATCAATTTCTCGACCGAGCTCCGCCGATTCGGCCAGGATGGTAACCTTATTATTAGAGACTTCGGCAAATCCGCCGCTAACGGCCAAATAATGCACATTACCTCCCTGACGATATCTGAGTTCGCCGGGCTGCAAGGTGGTTAGAAAGGGGATATGACCGTGTAAAACACCGAATTCGCCTTCGGTCGCGGTGGCGACAACTATATCAACACTCTCACTGAGGACCAGTTTGTCTGGAGTAACGACATCCAGCTTTATTTGTTCAGCCATATTTAATCCTGAAAGTTAAGCCGCGGCCATGGTTTTAGCCTTTTCAATCGCTTCCTCAATGGTCCCGACCATGAAAAAGGCCTGTTCTGGCAGATCGTCGTGTTTACCTTCCACGATCTCTTTGAAACCGCGAACCGTATCTTCAATCTTGACGAATTTCCCTTCCTGGTTTGTGAACTGTGAAGCCACGAAAAAGGGCTGAGACAGGAACCTCTGAATCCTTCGAGCGCGAGCCACTGTTAGCTTATCCTCTTCAGAAAGCTCATCCATTCCCAGAATGGCGATGATATCCTGAAGGTCGGTATTCTTCTGCATGATCTGCTGCACCTGCCTGGCTACCTCGTAGTGTTCATCCCCGATATATTGAGCATCCAGGATGCGTGAGCTTGATTCCAGCGGATCAACCGCAGGATAAATACCAAGTTCCACAATTTGGCGTGAAAGAACCACTGTACCGTCCAGGTGGGCGAAGGTTGTGGCAGGGGCAGGGTCAGTCAAGTCGTCCGCCGGGACATAAACACACTGGACAGAGGTAATTGAACCTTTTGTGGTCGAAGTGATTCGTTCCTGCAGCTCACCAAGGTCAGTACCAAGAGTCGGCTGATAACCAACCGCGGAAGGCATGCGGCCCAAAAGCGCCGACACCTCTGATCCGGCCTGAGTGAATCGGAAGATGTTATCGATGAACAGAAGCACGTCCTGCCCCTGCTCGTCCCTGAAGTATTCCGCTGACGTCAGGGCTGAAAGAGCCACCCGGGCACGAGCTCCCGGCGGTTCAGTCATCTGCCCATATATCAAGGCGGCCCTGGGAAGAACCCCAGACTCCTTCATCTCGAGATAGAGATCATTTCCTTCGCGGGTTCGCTCACCCACACCGGCAAAAACCGAAATACCACCGTGCTGCATGGCGATATTGTGAATCATCTCCATCATAATAACGGTCTTGCCAACGCCCGCACCGCCGAACATACCCATTTTCCCACCACGCGGGAAAGGAACGAGGAGGTCAATAACCTTTATCCCGGTCTCCAAAACCCTTACTTCGGTGTCCAGCTCGGTGAATTCCGGCGCCGGACGATGAATGGGTCGGAATTCAGTGACATCAACCGGACCTAATCCGTCAACCGGCCGGCCGACTACGTTGAGCACACGGCCAAGAGTGGGCTCGCCAACAGGCATGGCAATCGGCTGTCCGGTATCTTCTACCTCCATGCCGCGAACCAGACCGTCTGTGGTGTCCATGGCGATGCAGCGCACAACGTTGTCACCTAAATGCTGGGCTACCTCGACAACCAAGTTACCTTCATCGTCGTTGATTACCGGGTTGGTAATCTTGAGGGCAGTTAGAATGGATGGCAGCTCGCCATCACTGAATTCAACATCAACGACAGGCCCGATGACCTGAATTATCTTGCCCTTATTCATATCCTCCTAGACCTCCTCTGGTCAGTACAAATTTCTATTTTTATGCCTTTAAGGCCTCAGCGCCTCCGACGATGTCCATCAGCTCCATGGTGATGGCTGCCTGGCGCGCTTTATTGTAAACCATGGTTAGATCATCAACCATATCTTTACAATTATTCGTAGCATTGTCCATGGCTACCATCCGAGCGGCATTCTCGCTGGCGGACGTCTCTAACATGGCATTGTAAAACTGTATAATGAAACTTTTCGGAAGCAGATCAACCAAAATCGCTTCAGCGCTTGGTTCACATAGATACTCAAGAGCGTCGCTTTCATCACCAACCTCTTCCTCCTGAGGCGGTGATATTGGAAGAAGCTTTACCAGTGTTGGAATCAATTGAGAAACGCTTCCGAAACGCGTATAGTAAATCCAAACCTCATGTACCTCGCCCATCAGAAAGGCGTCTGAAACACCCTGGGCGATTTGAACAGCGGTCGAGTAATCGTAGGAATTCATAACTTCTGGATAGCTGGCCCTTATCTTGACCGGGCGGCGGTGGAAGTAATCACAAACTTTACGACCGACCAATGTCATGGAGACATCGACGTCCTGATCCCGATAATCCCCAGATACTCGTTCTACCCCGCTGATAATATTGTTGTTAAAACTGCCGCACAAACCCCTGTCAGAAGAAAACGCCACCAGCTCGATCTTTTTAACTTCATCCGGCTGCATGAGAAAGGGATGAATCCCAGTTTCTATCCCCACGGCAAGTTTGGCAATCAGATCGGCAAATTTTGAGGCGTAAGGACGGAAATTTTCTATCCTGCCCTGGGCGGTTCTGAGCTTAGCGGCCGCGACCATATTCATGGCCCGCGTAATCTGTTGGGTCTTTTTAACAGCCGCGATTTTTCGCTGAATATCCTTTAATGTGGCCATGGATTCGCCTATCTTCTAAGCTGCTTGAAAAACTTCGTCAAATTCCGTCAGCGCCTTCTGCATGGCGGCGTCAAGCTCATCGCTAATTTCCTTGGCTTCCCTGATCTCAGTGAAAATCTGAGGATGCTTACTTTCGATGAACTCGAACAGCTGGGCTTCATAATCGGCAATGGCTTTGACCGGATATTTATCTAAAAAGCCCCTGGTGCCAGCATAAATAATGGTCACCTGCTTTTCAACCGGCACAGGTTGATACTGCGGCTGCTTCAGTACCTCGACCAGCCGGCGTCCTCTGGTAAGCGATGCTTGAGTGGCCTTGTCAAGTTCAGAACCGAATTGAGCGAAGGCTTCCAGTTCTCTAAATTGGGCCAGATCAACACGCAGACTTCCGGCCACCTGCTTCATGGCCTTGATCTGGGCGGAACCACCCACGCGCGAAACCGAAAGACCGACGTTAATAGCGGGCCGCACCCCAGAAAAGAACAAAGGCGGCTCAAGATATATCTGTCCGTCGGTAATGGAAATAACATTCGTGGGGATATAAGCGGAAACGTCCCCGGCCTGGGTCTCAATGATCGGCAGAGCGGTTAGTGATCCGCCACCGCGTTCATCGTTGAGCTTGGCCGCGCGTTCGAGCAGGCGGGAGTGATTGTAAAAAATATCACCCGGGAAGGCTTCACGTCCCGGAGGACGTCTCAGGAGCAGGGAAACCTGACGATAAGCAGTGGCCTGTTTGGAAAGGTCGTCATATATGATCAGGGCGTGCTTGCCTTTGTCCCTGTAATACTCCCCGATGGAACAGCCGGCGTATGGCGCGATATACTGCATAGTAGCAGGATCGGAAGCGCAGGCGGAGACAATGACGGTGTAGTCCATGGCCCCGTGGCGGCGCAATGTATCCACTACCTGAGCAACGGTCGACTTTTTCTGACCAACGGCAACGTAGATACAGATGACGTCTTGCCCTTTTTGGTTGATGATTGTGTCCACGCCAATGGCGGTCTTACCAATCTGACGGTCGCCAATGACCAGTTCCCGCTGGCCTCGACCGACCGGGGTCATTGAGTCAATGGCCTTCAGCCCGGTATACATTGGCTCGTTCACCGGCTTCCTGGCGATAACACCAGGAGCGATTACCTCGATCCGGCTGAATTCGGTGGCCTCGATAGGACCTTTCCCGTCAAGCGGATTACCGACAGGATCCACCATGCGGCCCAGCATGACGTCACCGACCGGGATCTGCGCGATGCGGCCGGTACGTTTGACAATGTCGCCTTCCTTGACGTGTTCAACATCGCCGAGAACGGCCACACCGACGTTATCTTCCTCAAGATTTAGCACCATGCCGTACAGACCAGCCGGGAATTCCAAGAGTTCCATGACCATGGCTTTTTCCACACCATAAACCTTGGCCACACCATCACCCACGGAAAGGACGATTCCGGTTTCGGAAATCTCAACCTTCTTTTCGTAGTCTTGAATCTGTCCCTTTATAATCTCACTGATTTCTTCTGCCCTGATTTCCATAGGACTTTACCCCTTGATCAAAGATTCTTTAAGATTTTTTAGTTGCGTTTTAACGCTGCCATCCAGCGTGAGGTCTCCAACGTGGGCAACGATACCGCCGATTATTTCCGGATCCTGCTCAATTTCAAGCAGAATCGTCTTGCCTGTCATCTCCTCCAGGATCTTTTTGACCTGTTCGTGAAGGCTCTCCGGAAGGGAAGTAGCCGTGACAACCGTCGCCCGCTCAATGTTGTTAACCTCATCAACTAGTTTTTGGTAATAGCTATTAATGAACTCGACCAGGTTGATGCGGCCTTTGTCCATGAGCAAACCTAAAAGGTTTTTTACGACCTGAGACGGGCTTATTTTTTCCAGGACAGCATCCAGGACCTGACGACGAATCGCAAATGGATAAATAGGATTAGTTAGCGCTTCGGTCAAATCTTTTCTGGCCATGAGCTCCGCGAAAACAGCCAACCCCTCTCCATACTTCTCAAAATTATTATCTTCCCGGCCTATGGCCAACAAGGCCTTGGCATACCGTCTAGCTACAGCCTGACTGATCAATTCGGCACCACCTTGTCAAGATATTCTTCTACCAAACGTTCCTGATCTTGAGCGTCAATATTATTCTTAATTATTTCCTCAGCTTGTGAAGCGGCTAAATCGGCAATCTCACGTTTTAATTCAGCCTTGGCTTGCTGAACTTCCTGTTTAATGGCAACCTCCGCCTGCTGCTGAATCCGAGCCGCTATTTCCCGAGCGTTGACAATGATCTTCTCTTTCTCTTTTTCACCGTCCTTGATATATTCAGCTATAATAGCCTCCCGTTCAGAGTCAAGGTCGATCAACTTGCGCTCCAACTTCAGGTATTGTTCTTCACTTTCAGCTTTTTTGAGTTCTAAATCCGACAGGGTTTGGGCGATCTCTTCGCGGCGTTTGCCAAAAAATTGGCCGGCGGGTTTTCTGAGCAGGACGACCAAGATGATTATCATGGCCAAAAAGTTCATCGTTCTGAAAACAAGATCCCAAACCTTGGCCGCAGGTATACCGCCATGTCCTCCCTCACCAGCGTCATGCGTGGCGGCCTCACCGGTACCATGACTTTCTTCTGCAGAAACAGCCAGGCTTACAGCAGGCCCAAGCAGACATAGCGATAAAGTTAAGATAACAACAAGAAGGGTATAACGGTAAAAAGGCTTTGACCTGATCATGAGAAGCTCCTTCCTAATATCTTCCGCGCCAAATCAGCCGAAAATATTTCCAGATCTTTCTTGAGAGCCTCCCGGGCGACAACGATTTCCTCTGAAATCTGCGCCTTGACCTTTTTCAACGCCTCCTCAGCCTGATTGTTGGCTTCATCGATAACGAGCTTCTCTTCCTCCAGGCCTTGTCCTTTCGCCTCTTCCTTTTTATTGAATCCCTCCCGCTTGGCTTCGGCCAACCGAGATTCAATATCGGCTCCGCGATCATTAGCCTTCTGGATCATCCGCTCAATGTCGGACTCAAAACCGTCAATCTTTTCCCGCCGTTCTTTGAGCACTCCCCTAATAGGCCGATAAAGCAAATAGTTGAGTACTATAATCATCAAAAGAAAATTGACAATCTGAAAGATTAAAGAAGTGTTGATGTCAATCATTTCCGACTTAACCTCTAACTGGGTGTCTTGACTATAATAATTACTTACACCGGGGGCCAGGTTTCGAGCTCGTGATTTTTTTTACAAAGTGAATCCCCTGACCCTAATAAGTTGACTCGTGTCTTTTACCCTATTTCAGTGTTGATGTCAAATTTTTAAATTATTTTTTTTTGCCTGAAAGGCAATTAACCTGCTGGAAGTCTAAAAGGTTGGCTGACGGGTGAAAATCTCATATCAATTCATGATCAGCACGAACCTCCCCTTCCTTGCTGATCAAGGTGATGGTTTTATCCGCGTCCTCGCCTTCAATCACCTCGGCCATTTCACAGTTACCCTCAAAGATCACTCCTTCATCAATAGTCAGCACCGGGGAAAAAATATTGCCATACAGCTTGGCCGGGGCATGAAACTCTACCCGATTTTTTGCCCTGACATTTCCATGAACTTCACCGCTAATAATTACTGTATCCACATTTATTTCCGCGCTAACATGGGCCGTCTCGCCTATTATCAGAGTGCCGGTCGAGTAAATCTCTCCTGAAAAGCGTCCATCCAATCGAACCACTCCGTCGAAATTGAGCTGACCTTGGAACTCAGTGCCTAGACCTATAAAGGCGCTGATATCCTTACCGGATGTCAGACTTCTCGCCGCACCTTTTTTCCTCATGGTCTGACCTCCCTGAATATATTACACAAGATAGAGATATTACTAACAAAGATTGTTTCTATCATACGTTCCCGGCATAAACAAGTAAAAAATCGTAAATGTTAACGTTCGTTCGCCAAGCTCCCTGCAAAACTTCATCCGGCGGTGGCGCCATTGATTGGAACTCGTCCTTCGGACGAACTGTCAGCCAAAAAATTAATCCCTTGAAATATATTCCATAATCCTGCTACGTAATCCCCGACCTTCCTCGATCTGGGTTAAGCTACTGGATTATGGTGGATTTTTTCACTGTTATTTTTGAAACATAAACCGGCGCATACTAATATTTAAAAGCAGCCCGACGCCGATAAACAGGGTTACCAAAGATGACCCGCCATAACTTATGAAAGGCAGGGGAATGCCTACGACAGGCATCAGACCGATGACCATGCATATGTTAATGAAAAACTGCCAGAATATAAGCAGGACCAGCCCCACGCCAAGCAGGGCCCCAAATCTATCTTGTGAACGGTTCGCTATTCGCAATGCCCAGACCAGCAAGAGAAAAAACAAACCCAAAAGAACCAGCGCACCCACAAAACCCCACTCTTCCGCGAAAACCGAAAAGGCGAAATCCGTTTGCTGCTCGGGCAGAAAGCGCAGGTGACTTTGAGTGCCTTTCATAAAACCTTTGCCCCAGGCTTGACCTGATCCAACCGCTATCTTGGATTGAATGATATGATATCCGGCTCCATGGGGATCCTTGGCCGGATTCAGGAAGGTTATGATCCTCTGCTTTTGATACGCCTTGAGAACCGACCAGATAAACGGCATAGCCGCCGCTACGCCGGAACTGAGCAGTAACAGGGCATCCCAGCGGACCTTTAAAAAGAGAATTAACGACAAACAGACAATGGCGAGGTGCAGAGCCGTCCCCAGGTCAGGCTGGGCCAGGATAAGTAAAAAAGGGATTCCTGCCAGGAGCATTGGCATGATCAAATCTTTAAGCCCCAGTCCTTCCGGATACTCTCTTCGGGAAAAATATCTCGCCAGGGTCACGAGAACGATAATCTTGACCAATTCAGAAGGCTGAAAACGGAAAAACCCCAGTTCCAGCCACCGCTGGGAACCGGAAACGGTTTGACCTGAAATGAGGACGAGGATTAAAAGCAGCAGCCCTAGCGCGTATAACATGTAAGCTGTCTTTTCCGCCTGATGGTAATCGAAAAAGAGTATTGCCAGCGCAACCACCAAACCCAGTGCAAGCCAGTAAGCCTGCTTGAGGTAAACCGGGCCCCCACCAGCCTGACTCCCGGAAGAGGCGCTGTAAAGGTTTAAGATACCCAGACCGGCCAGGGTCAAAACCAGGCAAAGAAGGATCCAATCGAAATTTTGAATAAGACGCCGGTCAATCATCATGGCGCAATTTCCTCAATCATATTAAGCCCATCTTTTTCACCTCAAGAGCTCAAGGCAGGGGCATGTCAATTGTGGCGACCATCCGCCCTTGTTGTTCCAAGATAAAATAAGTTTCCAGAACTTTTTTTGCCAGAGGGGCCGCTACTGATCCTCCGTGGCCGCTATGTTCCACTATCACGGCCACAGAAATCCTTGGATTTTCCTCCGGCGCAAAGGCAACAAACCAGGCATGATCGCGATATTTATAAGGCAAGTCATCTTCCTTCGCTTTGTAATTACCCATAGTAACGACCTGGGCGGTCCCGGTTTTGCCTCCTACGATTACATTCTTCAGTTGAGCGGCGCGTCCTGTGCCGCGTGGTTCATTCACCACACCGCAAAGAGCTTCCTTAATCAAAGTCAGGGTTTCAGGTTTGAAATTCAGACGGCGAATGACTTCTGGTGAAAAGGTCTTAATCACATTATTATCGGCATCGGTAATCTGTTTTATCAAATATGGTTTGTAAAGCACCCCGTCGTTGACAACCGCACTTACAAGACGGGCCATTTGCAATGGTGTGGCCAGATTAAAGCCCTGCCCAATGATGACCGAAAGATTTTCTCCCTGGAACCACGGGGCGTTAAAGCGTCTTTTCTTCCACTCAGTAGTTGGAACCAGCCCGGGCTTTTCATTGCGCAAACCTATGCCGCTTTTTTGTCCAAGGCCCATTGCTTTGGAATAATAGGCCAGGGTGTTTATTCCCAATCGCCGACCAATGTCATAAAAATAAACGTCACATGATTCAACTAGGGCTTTATGCAGGTTTACTTTGCCATGGCCGCTCTTGCGCCAACAGTGGAAGACACGATTACCAAAAGGATAACCGCCAGTGCACGTTATCGTCGTTTCAGGCGTTATGAGCCCTTCTTCCAAAGCAGCGACAGCAGCCACAATCTTAAAGGTGGAACCGGGCATATACTGGCCGCTGATTGCCCGATTTTCGAGAGGGTGCAGGGGATTATCAAGCAGATCCTGCCACTTTTGAGGACTGATCCCCTTTATAAAATCGTCCTGACAAAATGTTGGACTGGAAGCCATGGCCAAGATAGCCCCGGTTTGAACGTTCATGACGACAATCGCCCCGGCCTTGTCTTCCAGAGCCTGCTCAGCTACCTGCTGCAAACGAGCATCCAGGGTCAAATATAGATTATGGCCGGGCTCCGGCGGAATTTGTTTAATAACCTTCAGCACACGGCCAGAGGCATTAACCTCGACCAGACGCCAGCCTCGTTTTCCCTTCAGTATGGACTCGTGTTCCCATTCAAGCCCGTACTGGCCGATAAGATCCCCCATACGGTTCTTTTTATATTTTTTTAGCTTTAGCTGGTTTTGACTTACCTCACCCAGGTAACCGATAACGTGAGCTGCCAGGCTCTCATGAAGATATTTACGCTGCGGTTTAACCCGAATAACAATCCCGGGCAGTTCAAAACGATGTGTTTCCAGAACGACAAGATCTAACCGGCTTAAATCTGATCGAATCAGGGCCGGTTTGAAAGCGGGCAGAGATCGGGCGGCTTTAAAGGTTCCTTCCATCTCCTTTAAAGGCATTTTCAAAAGATGTGTCAACCGGGTGATCAAAAGGTCAAAATCAGGCACATCCTCCCGAATGACCGCCAGGTCGAAAGCCGGGTGGTTGTCAACCAGAATCTGACCATAACGGTCCAGTATCAAGCCTCGAGGCGGAAGAATGTCTTGAACACGAGTGCGGTTGCTTTCGGACAATACCCGAAACTCAGGCCCTTTGACGATCTGGAGATACCATAATCGGCCTAACAGGAAGAGAAAGAAGATAAATATAATAAAAATCAGCTTTATGGGACGGGATTTAAGGTCCTCCGGCTCTTCGGAAAAGGGACTCCTGGAAGTTGTCAAACCTCATCCCCCGTTTGCTGTCCATTTGTGAACCTGATGCGTTCGAAAAACCAAAAAAAGACAGGGCTGACAAAAGCGGTTAATAGAACAGAAACGCCTTGAGCGACAATAAAAAGTCCCCTCGAAGGGGCAAAGATGATCTCAAGAGGCCAGCCATAAATAGAAAGGATGCACCAAATCATGGTTTCGGCTAAAACAGCCAGAAGCAGGATGACTATCATCTGATAAAAAATGGTTGTTGGTTCCAGTCGCTGACGCATAAGCACTGTAATGCCGAAGATTAAAAGATATACGATGGTAAACAGGCCAGCCGGCCCCCCAGAGGCGGTGTCAGTTAACAAACCAAAGCAAACAATAAGAATGGAACCTGTAATCAGGGGTATGGCCATGCCCAGATAAACGATGAGGATCAGTATCAAGTTGGGTCTGCAATGGGCTGGATCCACCCAGCTCCAGGCGGTGGTTTCGAGGATTAAAAAAACGATGCCCAGAAAGAGATAGGTCATCGCTTCTTTGTAGGATAATGATTGAGCTCGAAACCGGGTTTCCATTAAAGCAGGCTATCCTCCTTCAGAATCACAAGGACTTCCTCCAGCTTGTCAAAATCCACAGCCGGCGCGGCTTCAACCTCTAAAAACAAATCGTGATTGATTTTTCTAACCCGAGCCACCTTGCCCAATTTCAGACCCTTTGGGAAAACACCCCCCAAACCCGATGTAACAAGGACGTCGCCTCTCACCAAGTCGTCATGTTTAAGCACATACTTGAGTTCGCAGGTCTGGGCTGACTTTCCGCTCAGGACACCCCGAACACGGGTCCTTTGAACCAGGGTGTCAATGGAGCTGTTGTAATCGATCAAAAGCAGAACCCGGGCATAATGAGCCGTTAGCTCCACGATTCGGCCAACAGCTCCACCGTCAGCTACCACAGGCATGCTTATTCTCAATCCGTCCGCTTTCCCGCGGTTAATAACAATTGTTTTGAACCACGCCTTGGGGTCATATGCCACTACCTGCCCCCCTATAACGGGTAGATCGTGGGATGTTTGGAAATTCAGCAGCTTTTTCAGGCGTTCATTTGCCAGGCTCGCTTCCCGCAAACCATTATTCGTGGCTCGAAACTGGGCCAGGGTCTTACGCAGAGTTTTGTTTTCTTCTTGAGTGTTGACTAAATAAAAATAGCCCCGCCAAAAATTTTCAATGGCCAAGGCGGACCCGGTAACAATGTTCTGAAACGAGGCCACTACCTCCATTGAAAAACCCGCCGGGTTGAAAGCTTCTTTTTGCCCACCGGTCCACCGTACGAAGATTACAATGAAGATTATAAAAAAAACTGCTAAAAGAATCGGACGCCAATATCGCAACATAAATCAAGACTCAATCCCGCCAGTTTAAATAAAGGTAAGATTTGGTTCCCCGGAATATTATTTTATCATGACCTCCTTGAGGATAGCCAGGTTATCCAGGGCCTGGCCCGAGCCCACAGCCACGGTCGACAGAGGATCCTCGGTGATGGTAATCGGCAGGTTGGTCTCTTCCCGCAAGAGAACGTCCAGATTTCTGAGTAAAGCGCCGCCTCCAGTCAAGACGATCCCTTTATCCACAATATCAGCCGCCAACTCCGGAGGCGTCTGCTCCAGGGCTATGCGAACGACCTCGACGATAGTTTCGATCTGTTCGGTAATCGATTTGCGAACTTCTTCTGAATCTATGATGACGGACTTTGGGATGCCGCTAACAAGATCCCGGCCTTTGACCTCAAAAGTTATCAGTTCCTTTTCAGGGTAGGCAGAACCCACTGTCATCTTGATTCTTTCAGCCGTCCGTTCACCAATAAGCAAATTATGCTGACGCTTGATATGCTGGATGATGGCTTCGTCCATCTTGTCTCCACCAACCCGAACCGACTTTGAAAAGACAATACCGGCCAGGGAAATAACCGCGACCTCGGTGGTGCCCCCGCCGATGTCAACAACCATATTTGAGGTGGCTTCCGTTACTGGAAGACCCGCGCCTATGGCCGCAGCCATGGGTTCCTCAATAAGATAAACTTCCCTTGCCCCGGCTGATTCAGCGGATTCTCTCACAGCCCGTTTTTCCACCTGAGTGATACCGGATGGCACGGAGATGATGATACGCGGCCGGACCAGAGTTCGCCGGTTGTGGACCGTACGAATAAAGTGACGAAGCATGGCCTCGGTAATCTCGAAATCGGCAATAACTCCCTCTCTCATAGGACGTATGGCGACAATATTACCAGGCGTTCGGCCCACCATCTTTTTAGCCTCTTTTCCAACGGCCAAAACCCTTTTCCCGCCCCTCGCGTCATTCCGGACCGCAACAACAGAAGGTTCAGAAAGAACAATACCCTTACCTTTAACGTAAACCAAGGTATTGGCAGTCCCCAGGTCAACAGCTAAATCATTTGAAAAAACACCTAATAAAGGATCAATTAATAACATATTAGCAGGCTCCTTAAAGAATAGACGGCATCTCGTGACTGGTCGGCCGGAAAAACTCCGAGACTAACAGCCCCAAACTAGCAGAAAAGAGAAAAAAATTCAAGGATTAATCTCAATCAAATCCACCGATATTCTCTTGACATACGTCACGCCCAGACCTTAGTATCGGCCATGGAATTTTTCATTAAACTCCCAGCGCTTGTTAATGTTTTCCTGGCCTTCAGCCTGATCCTCATCGCCCATCGCCTAAAAATCCATCTTAGCCTTGGATTTTTCATGGGCGCAATAATGCTGGGGCTGCTGATGGGTCTCCCGCCGCAGACCATCCTGGCCGGCGTGATTAAAAGCATATTGAACTCCATGGTGTTATCTCTGATCATGATTGTGGCCCTTATCCTGGTTTTAAGTCAGCTTATGAGTCAATCCGGTCAGTTAGGTCGAATCGTCACCAGTTTTACACACGCCACTTCCAACACCAGAATAGTAACGGCTTTCATGCCCGCTTTGATCGGTCTCTTACCTATGCCTGGAGGCGCGTTGTTTTCCGCGCCAATGGTTAGGGCCGCCAGCGAAAGTTCAGGATTGGACGCGAACTTGAAAACAACTATTAATTACTGGTTCAGGCATATCTGGGAATGCTGGTGGCCGCTTTATCCGGGCGTGATTTTAGCCGTCAGTCTGTTAGGCGTCCAAACCTGGCGGTTTGTCCTGTTTCAAGCTCCCCTGACTATTTTCGCCGTTACCGCCGGTTTCTTTTTTCTTTTGCGGCAAATACCCAAAACCAGGCCTTCCGATAACAAAGGGTTCGGCACATCCGGAAGCTGGATGCTGTTTTTAAAAGAAGCTCGCCCTATTATTCTAGTGATATTGGCCATCCCGGGAGTAGCGCTTTTTGAATGGATTTTTGGTGTGGATCTGCTTGGCGTGACCTCTGTTTTTCTCGGTTTGAGCCTCTGCCTCCTCTGGGTCATTGGACAAAACAGTATACCGCCCATACAGGTATTCAGGACGGCATTGAATAAATCCATCCCCTCAATGCTCTTCCTCATTCTTGGAATCATGGCTTTTAAAGGGATCCTGATTGAAAGTCTGGCTGTGGAAAAGATACATGCAGAGTTGATACATTACGGTATTTCCCCCCTGATAGTTATTCTGGTTTTGCCATTTCTTTCCGGATTCTTTACCGGTATCGCCATTGGATTCGTCGGCGCTTCGTTTCCTTTAGTCGTACCTCTGCTGGCTCACTGCCAGGGTGTGGACTACATGAGTCATGCCCTGTTGGCCTATGCCTCCGGGTTTATGGGCATGATGCTCTCGCCGGTTCACATCTGCCTTCTGGTCACCCGGGATTACTTCAACGCAAGCCTGATTAAAAGCTACCGTCTCCTGGCAGGACCGGCCGGGCTATTCATCACTTTGACGCTCCTTTATTTTGGATTTTATCAATTGATAGGTTGATTCGGCTTAAGCCTTTTTTTCGAATCAAAGTCTGCAGATGCCGGTCAGGCTAATGAAATAACAAGTTATTGTAATTGCTAAAATTATCTTCCGTTTGATTACTAAGGTAAATCAAGACTCTAACAGCGGTTGCCATGATGTAACAGGCGGCAATTACGTGATGTTTTGGCGTTTGTCGTGAGGT
>JAFDLS010000240.1 GCA_019306365.1 Deltaproteobacteria bacterium | reverse complement strand
ACTGATGTATACAGGCAAAATCATTTTCTCCCAGATCATCGATCACCTGCCCATGCATACCTTCCGACGGTGCGTTCAGCGATATCGTGGACACTACAAAGTACAACGCTTCTCCTGTCGGGATCAATATCTCTGCATGGCTTTTGCCCAGTTGACTTACAGAGAAAGTCTTCGGGATATCGAGGCCTGCCTGCGTGCTCAAGAGTCAAAATTGTATCATATGGGAATCCGTGCAAGGGTCTCACGAAGCACACTGGCCGATGCCAACGAGAAACGGGATTGGCGTATCTACGCCGATCTTGCCCAAGCATTGATTCATACCGCTCGTCGTCTCTACCTCCACGAAGACTTCGGCGTGGAGATCGATCAGACCGTCTATGCCCTCGATTCATCAACGATCGATTTATGCCTTTCCGTGTTTCCTTGGGCACACTTTCGAAAAACCAAGAGCGCCATCAAGCTCCATACTCTCTTGGACCTGCGGGGCAACATCCCCACGTTCATCTATATCAGCGACGGAAAACTGCACGATGTCAACATCCTCGACGAATTGATTCCGGAGCCGGGGTCCTTTTACATCATGGACCGGGGCTATCTCGATTTCGAAAGACTCCATCGCCTGACATTATATGGAGCCTTCTTCGTCATACGGGCGAAATCCAATCTGCAATTTCGCAGACTCTATTCCCATCCTATCGACAACCGGACTCAGATGCGATCAAACCGTTGTGCTCACCGGTTTCTATTCTTCCCGCTATTACCCGGTGAAACTACGACGCATCAAGTATTACGACGAAGAAACTGGAAAGACCCTGCTCTTTCTTACCAACAACTTCACTCTGCCTCCCCTAACGATTGCTCAGCTTTACCGATGCCGCTGGCAGGTGGAACTTTTCTTCAAATGGATCAAACAGCACCTGCGAATCAAGAAGTTTTTCGGGACCTCCGTTTATGTGCTCGTCGCCATCCTCAAAAAACGTCTCCAACTGGAGACAAGTCTCTACACAATTCTACAGATTTTGAGCGTGACGATTTTCGAGAGAATCCCCATTTTACAAGTTTTTTCGACCAACGAATACAAAACCAAAGAGGGCATGCTTTACAACCAATTGAATTTGTTCGATTAACAACCGGACACTAGTGTTAAGAAATACAAAGTCAGCCATATCTTTGCATGACATATCCACGCCTATTATCAGGGGCAATGGGAGGGGATTCCCTTTACCATTACGGGAGGCGCGGGTGGGGAGCTCACAGGCAAGGACCCTGACCACGATTTTTTCACTACCTAAAGGTCAAGGTAAAAGGCGATCAGGTTGACATTGAGGTCGTGCCGGTGGCTACACCGGATTATGAATGCCTGGATCGTATCAGGTCCGTGGTCTGGCTTTATGTATACGCCACGGTCCGTTTTCGTGGGATCGAAATGGCCATATTCCTCTTCATGGCCTTCTTTCTGGGCGCGGCCTTTAGAGCCGAAAACTTAGGAAAACCCAAGAAATGATCGGGGCGCAACAAGATCCACGAGGCGGGGAAGCAGTGAGAATCAATGCTGCCCCAAAGATCTGTGGGTTGACTCGAGGGCCAAGAGACTCTAAATATGGTAGAGCGTAAACTCATGATTGCGTTTGAGGGCTGGATATTGTCCAGGGCCTTGCGGTTGCAACGTCTGACCTGGCGGGCTCATATTGAAGGCCGCGAGCACCTGCAGCATCTGTATGCCACCGGTGAAGCTTTCCTGCTTTGTTTCTGGCACGGAAAATATGTGCCAATATTTCCCTTGCTGGAGGGTTACGAGGCACTGGTCATCAGCAGTCTCTCGAAGCGCGGCAGGCTCATTGCCGAGATCTGCGAGAGTTTTGGTTACCGAAGCACCCTGATACCGGATCAGCCAACACATGATTCCCTTCGGCTTATGGAGGGGATTCTGTCCAGGGCCCGGGCGGGGGCCTTTGCAGTGGATGGTCCCTTGGGACCCCGTCATAGGGTAAAGAGTGGCGTGATACGGATTGCCTCGACCTTTGGGTTCCGCCTTTTGCCGGCTTCGGTGGGGAGCAGAGGGAAAATAGTGTTTGACAAACGGTGGGACCGGTTGGAGATCCCGCTGCCCTTCGCAAGGGTCTGTTTAGTCATCGGTGAGCCCATTACAGTGTCGCCAGGGCTTCGTTCCAAGGAGGTCCGGGAATGGGCAGACAATCTTGGAAAGATCATTGAACGTTTAGACAGGAAGGCAGAATACGTGGCCTCCAGGAATGGTGATCAAAAAGAATATCCAGAGGATTTTAATCGACTATGAAAGAGCTTCAATCCATATCCCTTCATGTGCCAACACATGTTTCCAGGCGTATTACGGGGTATTTCGGGCTTGCGGGGTTGTTCTTCCTGCTTTCCTTTATTACCATTTATCTTGTTCACCGGGTCTTTTCCCAGGGGCAGGTGCACCTCGATCGCCATTGCTTTCTCTCCCTGTCATAGGGGGCCTTGCTGGTCTGTTGATCCTGTATTTTGTGGCAGACGGCCTGCGGCTCTATTGCGTCATCAGGGCGATGGGGTTTCATATTGCGTTTAGGTACGTCTTCAAGCTCGTCTTCATCAACATATTCGTTTCCAATGTCACTCCCCTTGCTACAGGGGGTGGTGTGGTCCAGGTCTACTTCTTGCAAAAAAGGGGTATGCCTATAGGGGATGCGACGGCCGCCACGACTATCAGGACGATCCTGGCTGTGCTGATTCTTTTCACGCTTACGCCGGTTATTATCTGGAGCGAACCGAACCTTTTTCGCCTTTTTTATCACAGGAACCTGCTTTACATTGTCGCCCTTTTTTCATCTGGTTATCTTGCTGTCTTTTTTGTCGTCCTTTTCCGGATTCGGATGATCAAACGCTGGGTCTTCAGGGGCTTATATCTGCTCAATGTCCTGAAAATAATTTCAACAAAGCGATTTAGGACCCTCTTCTTGAAAATCTCTCGGGAACTGGGCCTGTTTTCAGATGGCTTCAGGAGGTATATCAAGGGCGGGTCAGGTTGGGTCGCATTATCTTTTGTGTTTACCACCCTTTTCCTGGTCTTGCTTTTTTCCTTTTCCGTCCTCCTGCTTAGGGCACTGGGTTATCAGGTGGCGGCGTTGACTGTCCTTGCCTTTCAGGTGGTGGTGACTTTTTTCATGTACTTTGCTCCTACCCCAGGGGCTACAGGGGTGGCTGAGGGTGGGCATGGACTTTTATTCGCCCAACTGGTACAAAAACAGGATATCACCTTGCTGACCCTTTCCTGGCGCTTCTTGACCATCTATGTGGGCGTAATAATAGGTATCCTCATTTGTGTACAAAGAAATCCTTAGCGGCAAAAAGGCGGCCCGGAAATGAGCCGAAAAAGGAAGCTAAAATTGATCCTGGCCGGAATTTTGTCTTTGATGGTCGTTCTTATTTGTTACAAGATCTATATTCTTGTCTTTGAAACAGACTACTATGCACTTAACGCCGACCAAATTGACCAAATAGAAAAGCGCCTCCGTGACAAAGATACCTTCAAATTTGCTGTGGTGGGCAATATAAGGAATTCCTTGAGGATTTTCGAGCAGCGTATCGCACCCCTGATCAAAGATAAGGGAGTTGACTTTATCATATCGGCCGGAAACGCTGTCTACGATGGCGCTGAAGATAAGTACAGGTTACTATACCGCGGATTACAAAAACTGGACATCCCATACCTGCTGACCGCCGGTCACAATGAGATCGAGAATTTCGGTGCGGGGGGAATTTTACAGGCATTTCGGCCCGCTCTTCTTTTCATTTCATCTCAAGAATACCTATTTCATATTCCTTGATTCAACAGGGCAGACATCCTGGAAGTGGCAGGAGCGATGGCTGAAGCAGGAACTTGCGTTGGCAGGTGAGTATCCTTACCGGTTTGTCTTTTTGAGCCACTCCTTGATTGCCCTGCCGTGATTCGAGGCAGATGATACCAGGTTTGTCCTAGAAAAAACTTGAGCCAGAACTTGCAGCATCTGTTTTCCCGTTACGGGGTAAGCGCGGTGTTTTCGGCTGGATATCCCGTTTACCACGAAGCTATATTTGACGGGGTCCGGTACATCGTATCGGGTGCAGGCGGGGGATTGCTCCTGGGCCGGGAGAATGATCATTAGCAGTATGCTATGGTCAGTGTGCGGTCAGACCAATGGGCATGTGAAAACGTGGAAGTACCTCACAGGATGGGACCGCTTCGCTATAAGGTGGAAACCCTGGGACTCTTTCTGCACTCATTTTTTTACATCAGTCTGTTTAATTAATCGGAGTAAACCCCCGGCTTTGCCGGGGAGACACGCAAAGTTTGACAATTTCGGGAAAATAATAAAGCCCGCCCGTGAACCGCTCAAAGCTCACGGGAAGGAGGCTTTAAATGAGAGGCATTCAGAGTTTAAGTCACACAACCTGGGATTGCAAGTACCATTTGGTTTGGATTCCAAAATGTCGCAAAAAAGTGCTTTATGGTGAACTTCGCAAGTATCTTGGCGATGTATTTTGAGACTTGGCCATGGAGAAGGAGAGCAAGATTTTGGAGGGTCACATGCTAGGAGATCACATTCACATGTTGATTTCAATCCCTCCGAAATATGCTGTATCACAAGTGGTGGGGTATGTAAAAGGGAAGA
>JAFDLS010000037.1 GCA_019306365.1 Deltaproteobacteria bacterium | reverse complement strand
CTAATGACACCGGATGTGATGCTCACATCCGGTCTGGGAAGGCGCGGCAAGTAGGACGATCCGAGAGTCAGAAGACCTGCCTGAATGGAAACCGTAACCCTCGCGGACAGGGGGCGCGGCCTTTAAGATCTTGAGGATAAAAAAGGGAAATCCCCGGATCGATTCAATTCGGTCCGGGGATTTTTTTTGCCCGGCTGAAAGCACCCATGGATTGAAGAGGTAATGGTTGTGTTTTTTGTTCTGAATATGTCTCTTCTGGCAGCGTTTTTTTATCTGTTGAGCTGTGGCACAGCTATTTTTTGCCGGGATAAATGGATGTTTACTTTTCGATGCCTGTTTGGCATCGGCCTTTTTGCCAATTTCCTTTCGGCTGCCAGCCGTTACTATTTTTCCTGGCCGTTGATGCCTATGTACCAGAGGCCTTTTTTCCTGCCGTTGTTTATCGGCATCCTGTCCTTAAATACAATTTGGCACAGACAGGCGGAATGGCGACTGCTTGTGTCTGCAGTCTGCTTTTTGTCGCTGACAGCCGCTTTTTTCCCAAAAGACTTTTATCTCCCTTTTCTTGAATCCCGAACAATTTTTTCGCACTTTTTCTTTTTACCGGGTATTGTCGGCATGGCCTGTTTTATAATCGCCGGCATTCATGCGATTATTCATATACGTTTGTACCGCACAAAAAGCGATGGACAGGCGCAGGAGCTGAAAAAGTCGGAAAACCGTGTTGTTTCTGGAAACAAGAGCTGGATCTCACGGTGGATTGTCTGGGGGTTTGCCTTCTGGACCATCTCCATGTTTTCCGGAGAAATATGGTCATATCTCGGCTGGGGAAGCCCTGTGGTGTGGGATGACGCTGCCATTCTGACGGCCATGGGCACCTGGTTTTATTATGCATGTTTTCTGCATCTCCATTTGCAAAAAATGTGGGATTCTAAAAGACGGGCCTATGCCGCTGTATTCGGCGTGGTCTTGACGCTGGTTTTTAACTTTTATCCTGATTTGGGAAAATTTCAGTTGCCTGATCTGGATTATCTGATTCAAATTTTACGGATAACGTTATGAAAAAAATCTGGAGAGCATTGGGAAGCATTCGCCTGACCATCATAGTCCTGCTGCTCCTTGTTTGTGACCTGGCAGGCGGCTATTTGAGCCTTAAAGGAAGCGAAAAAATATTCAAGCCGCTTAACGATTTCGGGCTGATTGAGTGGGTCAATACATACGGAAGAACATATCCGGGTCATACGGTCTGGTTTTTTGTATTGTTTATCCTGCTGTTTCTGCTGGCGGTCAATACCTTTGTCTGCACTACCGACAGGGTACTTGTTCTGATTGAAACCCGTAAATATTTCACCAGACGTCTTCGATTTTTTCTTAAGTTTTCAGTTCATATCATGCATTATGCGCTGATTGCCATTCTAATCGGCTATCTTGTCAGTTACCTCTATGCCAGAACCTGTTCAAACATGGTTATTGCCCTGAAACAAGATGCCATGATCCCGGACACAAAAATCAAGGTACTGCTAAAATCGATGAATATTGACTATTATCAGGGAGACCGGTTGAATTTTTTAAATGATCGGGCCTGTAAAATCAGTGCTGAGCTGCTGTTGACCGCGGCAGGCAAACAGACAAGCAAAACTATTGGCCTTAACAAGCCTTTCCGGTTTGATGATTTGAGTTTTCATCTTAACGATTTTGCTCCGAGATACAAATCCGGCATGCAACGGCAACCTTATATAAGTCTTATCATAAAAAAAGATCCGGGCATGAAATTATATTTTGCCGGAACCCTGTTTTTTTTAGCGGGATTGTTAATGTATCTGTATCAGTGGTTCCTGTTGCAGTCAAAAAAAGGAGGAAAAATGTGGGAAGAGTCTATTGCTGCAGATCATTATTGATCACATGCGTTGTTTTGCTAAGCGTATGGCTCCTTGGAGCCTGTGGTCAAAGTCCTGGAAGGAGCCCGTCGTTTATAAACATCGGTGAATTTTCTATAAAGCGATTGCCGGAAAATTGTAATGAGATCCGGGACGGCGCAGGCAGGATTCTGGTGCTGGTTCCCAGGGGGCAAAAACCTCCGGCAGGGTATGAAAAAAACCAGATCATTGAAACACCGGTGCGCCGCGTGGTGGCCTATTCCGGTTATAACATAGCCCTTCTCAAGGCGCTGGGTGTTCTGGATGCCCTTGTGGGCGTGACTCAAAAAAAGGAGTACTGGACCATCAAGGAGGTCAAAAAAGGCCTGGAAGATGGCCGTATCACCTATATCGGCGAATCGGCTGCCATAGATTTCGAAAAACTCAAGGCCATCGAGCCTGGCCTGGTCCTGACCTGGGATGCATGTGCAATCTCCATGATCAATGAACTCGATATTCCAGGGGTGATTACCACTGCCGGGGAAGCCATGAATCTGGATACGCGGATGCGTTTTGCCAAGTTTCTGGCCATATTTTTCAATCGGGAAAAAGAGGCGGATGAATATGTGGCAAGAGTCAAAAGCGCCATCAAGAGTGTAAGTGATTCGTCTTTTGATCCGAAGGCTCGCCCAAAAGTGATCTGGGGTGATATATACGAAAAAAGGGTGCTGGTGGAGCCGGGAAATTCCTGGGCTGCTGAAATGGTTGAACTTGCCGGAGGGGATTACCTGTTTGACGACATAAGAGGGGCATCATGAATTGAGATCACACTGGAAAAGTTTCTTTCCGGCGGCAAAAAGGCGGACATTCTCTTTACTTACCGCACCTCAGGGACAGGCGCCACATCTAGGGCAGCCCTTTCACGTGAAAATCCATTACTTAAAAATATCAGCCCTCTGACAAAAGGGAAGGTCTTTGCGCCGTTTCCATGTTATTCCCAGTCCGCAGACCGGCTTGATGAAATTATTCTTGAGATAGCTGCAATTTTAAACCCGAAGCGATTTCCGGGATATCATAAAAAGTTTTTTAGTGAACTGCCTGAAACAGACTCCAATTCGGGAGATATCAAGGAGGCTGCATCTGGATGAATGAATACCAAATAGAGAAAAATCTGACTGTTCAATCGAAAAGACGCTCCCTGCTATTTGTGGTTTTTGCAGCTGTTTTGTTAGTCTCAGTTGCACTAAATATTATTACAGGAACCATAGACATTTCATTTTCCGAGCTTTTAAGGATTATCCACGCACACGATACAATAACAACCAACGGATTTATTGTCTGGAAAATACGGATTCCAAGAACCATTGCCGCTGTCCTCGGAGGCGCCTACCTGGCTGTTTCCGGCCTTTTGCTCCAGGTTTTTTTCCGCAACCCCATTGTGGGTCCCTTTATTTTAGGGATATCTTCGGGAGCCACACTCATGGTCTCCGTTGTAATGCTGACCACCCTGAGCCTTGGGTTAACGGCCCTGGCCCCTTTTATGACAACTATCTCTGCCCTTGCCGGCGCCTATGCAGCCATGACAATTGTGCTTTTTATTGCCGCAAAGGTTAAAAATACGATTACGCTTCTCATTGCAGGCTTGATGATGGGATATATGTGCCATGCAGTCACCAGCGTTCTTGTGGCCTTTGCCAAGCAGGAAAAGCTCAAGATGTTCGTACTCTGGCAGCTTGGAAGCTTCTCCGGGTTCAAGTGGAGCGAAATCCAAACTCTGTTCATTTTCGGAGGCATGATCCTGATCCTGGTTTACGCACTCAGCAAGCCCTTGAACGCGTTTCTTCTGGGGGAGGCATACGCGTCAACCATGGGGGTTAATATCCGTGTGTTCAGGTTTTTTATTATTTTTTGTTCCTGCGCACTTGCCGGCATAGTGACAGCCGCAGCAGGGCCGGTGGCCTTTATCGGCCTGGCCGTGCCTCACATGGCCCGCCTTTGTTTCGTTACATCCGATAACAGAATACTGATCCCCGGCGCCATTTTACTGGGAGCGATTGTAACAGGGCTGTGCGATTTTGTTGCCCGCCTGGCTTTTTCGCCGGTGGAGCTTCCGATCAGCTCCATAACCGCATTTTTCGGCGCACCGATTGTTATCAGTCTGCTGATCAGAAGGAAGGTGCCCGTATGAGCTGCCCGGGAACAGATACAATAATTAGAACCAAAGGCTTGTCAGTTGGTTATAACAAAAAAACAGTTCTTTCACTGGTCGATTTGGCATTTGAAAAAGGAAAGTTCATATCTCTGCTCGGGCCTAACGGTTCCGGCAAGACAACCCTTTTAAGAACCATGGCCAGGTTGCTGCCGCCTTGTGATGGATCTGTTTTAATCAACCAAATATCGCTGAACGAATTCAGGCAGGATCATCTCGCCAGGATACTTTCCGTTGTGCTCACAGACCATGTTTCGCCGGGTCTTTTTTCCGTATTTGAGTTTGTGGCCCTGGGTCGCTATCCCCATACCGGATTTTTGGGAAGATTAACAAAAACCGATGAAAAAGCCGTGACTGCTTCCCTTTCTCATGTTAACGCCCAGGATCTGATTTTTCGGCAGATAGAAACCCTGAGCGATGGCGAAAAGCAGAAAATTCTCATAGCCCGGGCCCTTGCCCAGGAACCAAGACTGATCTTGCTGGATGAGCCAACGATTCATCTCGATTTAAAGCACAGAATGGAAGTGATGTCTATTTTGCAAAAGCTGTGCAGGGAAAAGGAAATCACTGTAGTAGCATCTATGCACGATGTGGATATTGCCGCCAAGATATCCGATCACGTCGTCCTGATCAAAGATGGCGGTGTTATTGCCTGGGGATCGCCGGAAGAGACGCTGAATAAAAAGTCGGTGGCCGCTCTTTACGATTTTGAAGGCGCGAGTTTCAACCCGGATCTGGGAAGCATTGAAATTAAGGCCAACGGCCACAGGGGATCGGTTTTTGTAGTCGGCGGTATCGGTTGCGGAACTGTTTTTTACAGACTTTTGGCCAAACGCGGGTTCGCCGTTTCAACTGGAGTTCTTCATACCAATGATCTTGATTATTATGTTGCCATGTCCCTGGGAGCAGAATGTATTACCCAATCTCCTATGAAAAAAGTCACGCAAAACGAGACAAATAAAGCGCGACTATCAGTCCGACAGGCAGATTATATTATCGATGCGGGATTTCCCTTGGGCGAGCTAAACCGGATGAACACGGAACTGATTAAATATGCCATTGATCATGGCAAACAGGTCTTTACCTTAAGAAAAACAGAAGATGCCCGGCAACTGATTAAGACGGAACCGGACAATCTGTTTGTCTGCCGAAATGCAACGCTTCTATTGAAAAAACTGGAGATATGGCTGAAAGAAAAAAATCAAAAGTTACAAGGAAGAAGGATTGAAAAGTAACCATCCCCGATATCTTGTCCTTTTATTGACAACAGCCTGCAATCTTGAATGCGTCTATTGCTACAGGGAAGAAAATAATCATTTCCAATGCATGCCACATGAGATCGCTGAAAAGGGCCTGCGACTTGCCGCTTCATCAGGCTGCTCTTTCCATATACAATTAACAGGAGGAGAACCCACCCTTGAGCCTGAATTAATCGAATGGGTGGCTTCTCTCGTTCGAAAGGAAGGCTGGCCCGCCACTTTAGGAATTCAAACCAATGGGACCATTCTGGATGCCCCCCTGATAAGAATGTTTAAGCGGTATGACATCCAGGTGGGTGTAAGCCTGGACGGGCCTTCGGATTTTCATGAAAGGCTTAGGGGAAAATTCATTTCAACCATCAACGGGTTAAAACTTTTGTCGGATCATGCTGTTCCTTTTCGAGTGACGACTGTCATAACAGAGCAAAATGTCGCTGCTTTGGGACAACTTGCGCTGCTGCTCGGCAATTTCACAACCGCTGAAGGGCTTGCTTTGGATCTTCTGGTTTGCAAGGGACACGCCGCCCTTAAAAGCGATTATGTGAACCCTGCATCTGCTCAGGAACTCAGAAACGGATTAAGGAAACTGATGCAGGCGCTTGGCTGGATCAATGAAAAACGTTTGCATCCGATCAAGCTCCGAGAACTGGAATCACTAAAACGTGCTGCAAAAATAAAAGGCTCAGATTTTTTTTGCCATGCCGGCCGCGGTGAAAGCCTTGCTGTTTGTCCCGACGGCGCGGTTTATCCGTGCGCTCAGACGGTAGGCGATTCCTGCTTCGCCTGCGGCACTATCGAGACAATAGATGAAGAGCGTCTTTTGAAATTGGAAAGATATCGCCTGCAAAATGAACTCTGCCGGGACTGTTTCCTCTTTAGGTTTTGTCCGGGCGATTGTCCCAGCAGGCTTTATTACAACGATACCCGAACCAGGCGGCTGGCCTGTGTCATGTATCAAACGTTATGGAAAGAATACATAAGGAGTCCGCTATGAAATCTTTTAAAATTTGCTACTTCAGCGCTCATTCAATGGAAATCCCTTCTTTGAGTGCGGGAGTGAGGCAGTACCAGGAACAGGGCGGCAGGATCAGGGTAATCGCCAGAACAGGCCGCCAGCTCTTTGATGAGTCACGTATAAAGGCCTTTGTCCGGGATGCGCTTGCATCCGATGTCGTTCTTGTCATTCTCCACGGCGGCCGGGGGTCGTGTCCGGCCTTTGATGCCCTGGTGGAAGCTGTTTTGGAAAAGAGAAACTATGAAGAAAAAACACCCTATTTGCATATTCATCCCCAGGGGAGTGATGAAGACGGTCTTTTGGCTGCCCGGGAGTATGATCATGACTTTGGCACCGACAGATGGGATACGTTGAACCGCTATCTGATGCATGGCGGACGGATTAATTTTTACAACATGTTTTCCTATCTTCATAATTTATTGTTTCAGGATGAAGTTTCTTGTAATCCTCCGAAAAGTCTTCCTCAGGAAGGGATTTATCATCCTGATTTCCCCGGGATTCCGGATCTGAAAGAATATCTGAAACAAAAAATAGATCCCAAAAAGATCACCGTGGGTATCTGGTTTTATCAATCCTACTGGCTCAATGACAACCTGATCTATATAGACGCCATTATCCGTGAGGTAGAACGCTGCGGCGCCAATATCATCTGTGTGTTTCACTTAAGGTACAAGGATACCGAGCGGGGCAACCGGGGAGCCGACTATGTTGTCGATAAATTTTTTATGGAAAACGGAAAATCCCGCATAGATGTTTTAATCAGTCCCATGATGTTTTCCCTGACCCTTTCTGCCCCGGAGTACAGGGAACTTTTGCCCAAACTCAATGTTCCTTTAATCCAGGCCATAGTCACCATGAATCCCTATGCCGAGTGGAAAGAGAGTCTCCAGGGGGTTTCCACCATGGATGTCTCTTACTCGGTAGCCCAGCCTGAATTTGACGGCACATTGATTACGGTGCCGGTGGCAACGCGTGAAGAAAATGAAACCGATCCGCTCACAGGTGCCCTGCTCGCTAAAAATATACCGATCCCGGAACGGGTTCAAAAGATGGTCTCTCTTGCGCTCAACTGGGCCAGGCTCCGCAAAATCAGCAATAAAGACAAAAAGATCGCTATTATCTTTCACCACTATCCTCCCAGAAACGACCGCATCGGCTGTGCTGCCGGTCTGGACAGCTTTGAGAGTGTAAAACTTCTTTTGGACAGGATGAAAAAAGGGGGCTACAAGATTGACCAGACTTATGAAACCGGTGATGAACTGGCAAAGGATTTGCTCGACCGCATGACCTGTGATCAGCGCTGGTTGACACCGGAACGTATGGCCCAAAAGGCCGAAGCCCGCGCCGGAGAAGAAATGTTTCGGCCGTGGCACGAAGCTCTGCCCCCATCCATCAGGGATAAAATGACAGCAGACTGGGGCGAAATACCTGGAGATCTTTTTGTGCATGAAGAAAAGATTCATTTTGCAGGTTTGATCAACGGCAATGTTTTTATTACCATCCAGCCCCCGCGTGGTTATTTTGAGAACATCGACAAGATATATCATGATTTTTATCTTTCCCCGCCACATCAATACCTTGCTCATTACCGGTGGATCAAGGACGTTTTCAAAGCAGATGCCGTGATGCACGTGGGTAAACACGGCTCCCTGGAATGGCTTCCGGGAAAGGCGCTGGGACTTTCAGATGAATGTTATCCGGATCTTGCCATCATGGATCTTCCGAATATTTATCCTTATATCATCAATGACCCCAGCGAAGGAACCCAGGCCAAACGCCGGTCTTATTGCTGTATAATCGATCATCTTACCCCTGTTTTTACCAATGCAGATCTTTACGAAGATCTGGCAAAGGTGGAAAATATCTTAAAAGAATATACCGATGCAAAAATAGAAGATCCCGGAAAACTGCCGCTTCTGCGGTCTATGATCTGGGAAGCGATCTGCCAGGCGGATCTCGACAAGGATCTGGAGGTGGATGAAAAAGATGCGTTTGCCGATTTTGACGTATTCCTCGAAAAACTCCACAGTTACCTGGCCGATCTTAGCGACACCATGATCAACGACGGACTGCATGTAATGGGTAAGCCACCGGAAAATGACCGCTTGGTGGACTTCCTTGTGCAGCTTACCCGTCTTTCAAACGGAGACGTCCCTTCCCTGCGTGAATCGATTTTAGGCGCTTTGAGCTTTGATTATGATGAACTTCTGACAAATAAGGGCAGGTCGCTTCCCCATTTCAAAGGAAAAACCGGGGGGCAGATCATACAAAGCGCCCATGAAAAGGGGTTGGCCATGGTGAAAGAGCTGGAACAAAGCCGGTTTGACACTTCGGGTATCGATGCTGTCGTTAAATCACGTCTGGGCCACAGCAATGCAAATGTGGCCGCGGCCCTGCGCTACATTTGTGAAATATTAACGCCCAATATCAGGCGGGTCACAGATGAGATTGAATCAAGCCTTACCGGGTTTAACGGCGGGTTTGTCAATCCCGGGCCTTCAGGCGCGCCCACTCGTGGCCAGGCCGATATTTTGCCTACAGGCAGAAATTTTTATTCAGTCGATCCCAACAAGATTCCTACCCCCGGAGCGTGGGAGGTGGGGAAAAAACTTGGGGATGTCTTGATTGAAAGATGCCTGAAAGAGAGCGGGAAATATCCGGAAAGCATTGGAATTATCGTCTGGGGCGGCTCCACCATGCGGAGCAAGGGAGATGATATCGCGGAGATTTATTATCTTATGGGCGTAAAGCCTGTCTGGGCCAGGGGAAGCGGTGAAGTGAGCGGTCTTGAGGTGATCCCCGCATCAGAACTTGGCCGGCCCAGGTTAGATGTAATACCGAGAATTTCAGGCTTTTTCCGGGATTCGTTTCCGAACCTGGTGGAGAGGATTGACGAGGCGGCCCGGATGGTGGCCGCGTTAAAGGAATCACCGGAGTCCAATATTTTGCGGCGCAATGTCTTGCGGGATGTGCAGAACTATATGAAAGAGGGGATGAGCGAAGAAGAAGCCATGCGGGAGGCCACGTTCCGTGTTTTCGGGTGTCCGCCGGGTACTTACGGGGCGGGCGTATCCGAGCTTGTGGAATCGAAAAACTGGAAGACCCAGGAAGATTTAGCCAACAACTACATCCGCTATACTGCACACGCCTATGGCAAGAGCAGCTACGGCAAGCAGAAACCGGCCGCGTTCCGAAACCTTCTTTCCCGCATGGATGTAACGGTCAAAAACGAGGATTCAAGGGAATATGACATGATGTCCTGCACCGATTATTACAACTACTACGGCGGTCTTATCGTTGCGGCAAAGACCGTGCGCGGCAAACTTCCCTTCGCTCTGGTAGGCGACAGCGCAGATCCCAAAAGGGTGAAGATGCGTACCACTTTTGAGGAGGCAAAGCATGTCCTGCGTGCCCGCCTGACCAACCCCAAGTGGCTGGAAGGAATGAAACGTCACGGATACAAGGGCGCCGGCGATATCTCCCATATGATGGACGTGGTTCTCGGCTGGGACGCCACAGCAGAAGTAATCGACGACTGGATGTACAAGAAAATCGCGGAAAAGTACGCCCTTGATCCTGCCATGCAAGAATGGATGAAGGAGGTAAACCCCTACGCCCTTCAAAACATACTGGATAAACTTATAGAGGCGATCAGCCGGGGGATGTGGAACGCTGACAAGGATATGGAAAATGAGCTGCGGGAGGCATATCTGGAAATGGAAGGCGAGATTGAGGAACTTACGGAATAGGAAACGGAGTGGTTTGACCGGCAGAGTGTCATACATACTTGCGACTGTTTTCCTGGGAATGCTTTTATATGCCGATTCGGTTTTTGCTCAGGAAAAGACAGACGCCATTGTCATCACCAGAGAAGAGATAAAAAAGATGAACGTTCGCAAGATTTCCGATGTGCTCAACCAGGTTCCCGGTGTAAAGGCCGGGAACACATTCGTATCGATACGGGGTTCCTACAAAGTAAAAGTTCTGCTGGACGGCCGTCCCATCAACGACCCCACCTCCAGCCACGGATCTGTTAAATTCGATCTTGTGTATCTGGATAATGTGGAGAAAATTGAAATATACCGCGGAAAAGGCGCTTTAAAATACGGCGATGACGCGAGCGGCGGGGTCATTCTGATCTCTTCTGGTATAATCGAGGATTTTCATGGAAACGTAAAATCCTATTGGGGAAATTATAATACCTCCTATTACAGCGCAAACTGTCATGCCGGAAAAGGGGATTTTGGCATTGGCGCATCCGTGGGATATGAGCATACAGGGGGATACCAGGTTAATGGTGATCAGAAAAAGAGGCGGACCGGAGGTAAATTTGAATATACTATTGACAACGGGTTAAGCCTGGCATTTTCAGCCGATTATCTGAAAGATGAACGGGGCCTGAGCGGCCGCCCGGAATACCCGACCCCTTATTCCAGAAAAGAAAGTGAAATGGTCTCTTATGCCTTGATTGCAAAGGTAAAAGGGATAGCGAGTGAAACTTTTTATAATGAGGCTGAAACCAAAAACAGGGATCCGAGCAGGAATATTGACAATTCCATCACCGTCAAAAAATTCGGGGAGGATATCTCCACATCCATTGGGGCTGGAAAATGGGGATCTGTCAATTACGGTGCTGCTTTCCGCTGGGGTCAGGCGGAAAGCAGCCGGTTTGCCTCTAAAAATGAGCATTCGGCATCACTGTTTGCAACAGACGCTATTTCATTTGAGACGCTGCCGGTGACCTTTTCTTTTGGGTTGCGGGGAAGTGTCTATTCGGAATTTGATAACACCGTCAATTCGGAGGTAAAGATATCGTACCAGCCTGCGCCGCAAAGCAAAACGACGCGGCAGACAGGTAAAAAAGACAAATGGTCCCTTTCATTTACCTACAGCCGGACTAACAACATCCCCTCTTTTTACCAGCGCTACGATAAAACCAGCACCAAGGAACCGAACCCCGGCCTTGACATGGAGACAGCGGATAATTTCAGCATCTCTTTTTTTACAGAAGTATCGCCAGACCTCTCATGTGGGGCTTCACTCTTTTACAACCGGATTACCGACCGAATCGCATATGTGCTGGGGGACGATGGCATTGGCCGGTATGAAAATTTTGGGGAGGTAACCTACAAGGGCGGAGATATTTTGTTGAACTGGAAAATTATGGACAATTTGTCCATGAAAACGACCTACACCTATCTTAAAGCCATTGACGAGGATACTGGTCTGTGGATGGCCTGCAAGCCCGGGCATCGGGTGTATGCAGACCTGTCTTACATGCTGGTAAAGGAACTCTCCATCATTGCCAACCTGAAGTATGAATCCAAACAGTATACCCGCTCGGACAACAAGGACTCGGTACCGGAGCGGACCATCGGAAACCTCAGGGTTGAGTACAACCCTGCCTGGATGTCAGGCAGGTTCGGGAGGCTGGAAATTTTTGGAGAGATTAAAAATGTCACGGATAAAACCTATCTTTACGGGGACGGGTGGCTCGCACCGCCTCGAACATGGATTTCGGGTCTCAACTACAGATTTTAAATGATAAAGAAATGATGTTTAAAAAAATATATCCATTCTCAGCCATTGTCGGGCAGGAAGAACTAAAGCTGGCACTGCTGCTCAATGCGGTCAACCCGAAGATCGGCGGCGTCCTGATCAGGGGTGAAAAGGGCACGGCCAAATCGACCGCGGTTCGCGCGCTGGCGGCCCTTTTGCCCGAAATGAGGATGGTTGCGGGATGTCCCTTTGGTTGTGATCCGGACGATGATCTTCGCATGTGCGCTCGTTGCAGGGAAACGGGGTCCAGGCGGACCATCCGCACACAGAGAGTGCAGGTGGTGACCCTGCCGCTTAACGCCACGGAAGACCGGGTGGTTGGCGGGATTGATTTCAACCTGGCGGTAAAAAAAGGGGTGCGCGCCGTCTTGCCCGGACTTCTGGCCGAAGCCAACCGGTCAATCCTTTACGTGGATGAGGTGAATCTTTTAGACGATCATATTGTGGATATCATTCTGGATGCGGCCGCTTCCGGTGAAAACCGGATCGAGCGCGAGGGGATTTCATTTAAGCATCCGGCCTCATTTATCCTGGTGGGAACCATGAACCCGGAAGAGGGGGAACTGCGGCCCCAACTTATGGATCGGTTCGGTCTTTGCGTGGACGTCAAAGGGGAAGCTAAGCCGGATCAACGTGTCCTGCTCATGGAGCGGCGGGAGGCGTTTGATTTGGCTCCCCATGAGTTTTTAAAGCAATTTGAGAGGGAAAACGAACGCATCGCCGCACAGGTTATAACTGCCCGTGAACAGTTAAACGCGGTCCGGCTGCCCAAACATCTAAGAACTTTTATCTCCGAGTTGTGTATGGAAAACCTGGTGGCCGGCCACCGGGCCGACCTGGTCATGGAGCAGGCGGCCAGGGCCCATGCCGTTTTGCGGCAACGATCTGAAGTAACCACGGATGATATCACAAAATTAGCGCCTTTTGTTCTTGTCCATCGGGCACGGAATGCTCAGCCGCCGCCACCGCCGCCCCCTGAATCAGACCGGAAGGAAGAACCACCGGAGACAAATGACGCCAATGAACCGGACAAAGAACCGCTGCCGGACAATCCGCCGGAGGGTCGGGAAACACAGCAGAAATCGGGAGAGAGAATTTCCGGTGACCAGCAGCCGGAACCGGATGAGACAAACACGGGTGATCGACTGGATGAAAAAAAACCGCCGGAGCAAATTTTCGATATAGGGGCCACCTTTACAGTGAAAAAGATCACTTCCCCCAGAGACCGGGTCCTGCGTCGCGGTTCGGGCCGCAGGTCACGCACCCGGATTGCCCTGAAACAGGGCCGCTATATCAAAAGCGCATTTCAGGATAAAACCGGCGATATCGCCCTGGACGCCACTCTGCGCGCCGCGGCGCACCATCAGTTGAAAAGGAAGAATAATTACGGCCTGGCGGTTTGCCTGAAGCCGGAGGATATCCGGGGAAAAATCCGGGAAAAACGGATCGGCAACTTCATCCTTTTTTTAGTGGACGCCAGCGGCTCCATGGGCGCCCGGGGCCGAATGGCGGCCTCAAAGGGGGCGATCATGTCCCTGCTTTTGGATGCCTATCAAAAACGGGACAAGGTGGCCATGATCTCTTTTCGGAAAAATGGCGCGGATATAAATCTGCCGCCAACAACCTCCGTTGAAATGGCGGGAAAACTGCTGGCGGAAATGCCGGTGGGCGGCAGAACGCCCCTTTCCGCAGGGCTGGCCAAAGCCCACGAGCAGGTAAGGAACTATCTTTTGCGGGACCCCGGGGCCCGGCCCATTGCCATTATCATTACCGACGGCAAAACCAACGTGGCCTCAGGAGACCAAAAGCCATTGGAGGAGGCCTTTGACTTTGCCGCTAAAATGGCAGCCGACCCGAGGACGCAGTACATTGTAGTGGACACCGAAGAGCCCGGCCTGGTTTCCTTCGGCCTGGCCGCCCGGCTGGCTGGAATCCTTGGGGCCGATTATTTCAAAATAGAGAATCTCAAAGCCGATCAACTGGTCAATGTAATTAAGGAGCGAAGATGAATAACACCCAACCGATTTATCCCTTTGCGGCCATTGTGGGGCAGGAAAATATGAAACTGGCCCTGATTTTAAATATCATCAACCCCACGCTTTCCGGCGTGTTGATCCGCGGTGAGAAAGGCACGGCCAAATCCACGGCGGTGCGCGCCCTGGCGGATATCCTGCCGGAAATAGAAGTGTTTGCCGGCGATCCCTTTCAACTTTCTCCGTCCGATGAGTCCGACCTTTTGCATGCATTTACACCGGTGGTGCGCCAAAAAGAAGCGTCACAGGCAAAGCCGGTAAAAATCGAGAAACGCAAAGTAAAGGTGGTTGAGCTTCCGGTTGGCGCCACCGAAGACCGGGTGGTGGGCACTCTGGACCTGGAGCATGCCCTTAAAAAGGGAGAAAAACGGATCGAGCCGGGCATCCTGGCGGCAGCCCATAGGGGGATTCTCTATGTGGATGAGGTAAACCTTTTGGACGATCACGTGGTGGATGTGCTGTTAGATTCCGCGGCCATGGGGGTCAACACCATCGAGAGGGAGGGGATTTCCTTTTCCCACCCGGCGCGTTTTACCCTGGTGGGCACCATGAATCCCGAAGAGGGGGAACTGAGGCCCCAGCTATTGGACAGGTTCGGTTTGTGCGTGCTCATCGAGGGGGTCCGGGAGCCCGAAGACCGGGTGGCGATCATGGAGCAGCGGGCCGCCTTTGATGAGGATCCGGTCGGATTTTGCAAAAAGTGGGAAGCGGCTTCAAGGAAACTGGGGGAAAGGATCGAGCGGGCCATCGCCCTCTATCCGGAGGTGGCCATTGAACGGTCGCTTTTGTTTGAAATTGCTTCTTATTGTCTCGACATTGGAGTGGACGGCCACCGGGGAGATATCATTATGCTGAAAACCGCAAAGACACTGGCTGCCTGGCACGGCCGAAAAAAGGTGGTGTCAGCAGATGCCGAGGCAGCCGCAGAACTGGTCCTGCCCCACCGGGTGCGCCGCCAGCCGCTCCAGGAGATCGGAGAAGATGTAAAAAGTCTACGGATGAAAAAATGATACGAATCGAAAACCTGAAAAAATCATATAAAAATATTCAGGCATTGAAAGGGGTCGGTTTCCGGGTTCCTGCCGGTGAGCTTTTTGCCTATCTCGGACCCAACGGAGCCGGTAAAACGACCACTATCCGGATTTTAACCGGGCTTACCCGGCGTTCGGGAGGCAATGCCTGGCTGAACGGTTTCAATATCGAAAAAGAAGAGCTTTTAGCCAAAAGACAGTTCGGTCTTGTGATGCAGTCGATCAACCTGGATCAGGAACTAACTGTATTTGAAAACCTGGATATTCACGGCCGGCTCTTTAACATAGCCTCTGATGAACGAAAAAAAAAGATTGATGAACTACTGGAGTATGTGGATCTTATTGACCGGAAAGATAGCCTGGTAAAGCAGCTTTCCGGCGGCATGAAACGGCGGTTGATGATCGCCAGAGCCCTGGTTCATTCTCCGGAAATTCTATTTTTAGACGAGCCCACGGTGGGGCTTGACGCGGATATCCGACGGCGTATCTGGGGTTTGATCAAGAAAATCCAACGAACCGGCGCTACTATTTTTTTGACAACCCATTACATCGAGGAAGCGGAATTTTTGGCCGACCGGGTGGCTTTTCTGGATGAGGGTAAAATCGTTATCATCGATACACCGCAAAGACTGATGTCGCAGACCGGCGCCTGGGCCATCGACCGGATGGACGGCGACCGGATGGAAACGGTTTGCTTTAGAACCCGGCAGGAGGCTGATACTTTTATTGCAAAACAAAAAGAAAGTTATACCCTGCGGCGGGTGAACCTCGAGGATTCATTTCTATTACTCACAGGAAAGAAGGTGCAATGCTAAACGGATTCACAGCGGTTTTTCTCCGCGAAATACTGATCTTAAAACGCCGGTTCAAGCGGCAGATTCTAAGTATGTCAGTCTCACCTTTGCTCTATCTGATCGCATTCGGATATGCCATGGGAGATGCGGCGAGATTTGACGGACACACCTATATGGAATTTTTGATCCCGGGCCTTGTGGCCATGAGCAGCATGACCCAGGCTTTTGCCATTGGCACCGACATCAATGTGGCGCGGTTTTACTGGCATATCTTTGAAGAATTTCAGGCCGCGCCCATCAGCAATGCCGCCTATGTGGCCGGCGAAGTTCTGGCAGGTATGACCCGGGCATTGATTTCTGTTGCTGTAATCCTGATCATCGGCCTGTTTTTCAAGGTGACGCTGAATTACTATAACCCGCTCTTCTGGCTGGCCGTCGGGCTCAACAGCTTTCTGTTCGCCTCGCTGGCTGTGGGGCTGGCCATGCTGGTGAAATCCCATGCGGATCAGAGCCTTCTGACCAGCTTTGTAATCACGCCAATGGCCTTTTTAGGAGGCACTTTTTTCCCTGTGGACCGGTTGCCCGTGTGGGCGGCAAAGATCATCTTCCTGCTGCCGCTCACCCATGCTTCAAAGGCAATCCGGCAGACAGCCTTCGGCGCTTCGCCAGGCTGTTTTTCTTACCTGCTTCTAACTGCAATCGGCATAATTTTATTTTTGCTGGCCCTGAAATGCGTAGGACAGGCCAGGGATTGACAGTGGCTAAAGAGAAAGGAGGTGTAAGCAGAGGAATATAAATAAAGCATCAAAAAACAAAGGAAGATACCGGCGCCGTGAGGGCTTAATCCGCCGCTGTAATCCCACCTTTTGCAGTTTAAGGAACCCTTTTAGTATTGTTGTGCCACTGTTTCGAGACAATCGAATCGGGAAGGCTTCTAAAAGGGAGGGAAAGCCAGAAGACCTGCCGGTATCTTGAAGAATCGTTTGATAGTCGGCGAGGAACCGGCTGAGATTTGCCAGAATTGAAATGCCGCTTCGGTTTCAAAATATGTTGATTGGCGATTGCGAATGCTCCCTGTTTGTTTGAACGGGGATCGACCGCCATGGTTCCAGCGCCGTCATCTTCATAGGTGAAGAAGTACAAAATAATTAAGGAGGAGGTGATGATGGTGTTTATGGTTGTCTGTCTTGTGGCTGCTTTTCAACCGGCAATGGCGGAAGAAAAGAATGAAAAAGATAAAACTACAAAGATAGAGGAAATGGTTGTTACGGCAAATCGCTCGGAGATAAAAAAGGAGGAGGTCCCGGCCGTAATTGAGGTTATTGACAAATTGGATCTTGACACTACGGTGGACAGAAATCTCGTCAGAGTACTAAAAAAGAACAGCAGTATTGATGTCATCGACTATCCTGGTGTGCTGTCCGGAATCAGCATCCGCGGCTTTCGACCGGAATTTTCCGGAATTACCAAACACAGCCTGGTATTGATCGACGGCCGGCCTGCCGGCGCCACAAATCTTGCGACGATCCTGAAAGATAATGTGGAGCGGATCGAGATCTTAAAAGGCCCGGCCTCGGCCGTTTACGGCGCTGAAGCCATGGGCGGTGTTGTGAACATCATTACCAGGAAATCAAAAGGCAAGATTAAAACGTCTCTTACAGTGGGCGGCGGCAGTTTCGACACCCATTATGAAAGCATTTCCTCCGGCGGCAGAATCACCGACCGGTTCGATTTTGATGCTTCTGTCAGCAATAAAAACCAGAACGATAATTTTAAAATGGGCAACGGTGACGAGAGGGCCAACACGAGCTACAAGGAAAGATACGGCAACTTGAGACTGGGGTCATCATTTACGGACAACTGGCGCATCGATGTCAAGGGCGACTGGTATGGAGGTAGGGATATCATGACGCCGGGTGCAATGTATAACGAGGATAAAAAACCTTCTGAAAAGGATATCGATCGTTACGGCGGAGATATTTCTTTGAAAGGAAAAATCGGCAGTCATAAACCTCTGATCACCCTGTATGCTTCCCATGAGGATACGGAATATACCAAAAGATACAAGGGAAAAACGCATTATAAAAGTTCTGAAAGCGAAACCGAGTGGTTGGGGGCACAGATTCAGGACTGCTATCATTTTCTTAATCATGATCTTACCATAGGCGCTGACTACCAGGATATTGATGTTGAATCCAAAAGTTATAAAGGCGACGGCAGCCGCAAGGCGCCCTACCGCCCTGACAGTGAACGTGAAAATATAGGGATTTTTGGCGATGTTTTGATGACCGTATTTTCCAGTTTCACAGCACTATAGGAACAGCCTTTGTGCCGCCCGATGTATACGAGATGGCTGGTTATTCTGAACGGGTAGTCAGTGGGGGGACAATGATTACCAAGGGCAATTCCAGCCTTGATCCTGAAAATAGCCTGACCTGGGATACGGGACTTTCCTGTAAAATAAGTAAATGGGGTTTGTTTGCGGATGTCACCTATTTTCATACCGACGTGGATGACCAGATTTCAAAGGTAAAAATCAGCGACACGGTAACTACTTACGAAAATTCCGATGAGGCTGAAATGCACGGACTGGAATTTGAATTATCGGTAGATGCCGGTCAGATCATGAACTGGGGTCGAACGCTTGAGCTTTTTGCTAATGGAACGCGTCTTTTCAGCGCGGTTGAAAAAGTCTCTGACGGTGACGAGAGAGATATCCACAACGTTTCGCACTGGAAGCTCAATACTGGCGTTCGCTACGATGACGGCATGTTCTTCGGGAAATTCCTCGTTCGCTATATGGGAGAAAGAAAGGATTATGACTGGTACACAGTCGGATATCCCGTTATCACTTATGATGATTTTACGGTCTGCGATCTGGATGTGGGGATGAGATTTATGGATCATCACCAGGTCAAGCTGAGCGTGGAAAATATTTTTGACAAAAATTACTACGAAAAACCTGAATATCCACTCCCTGGAATGGCGATCTATGCAGAATATACGTTTAGCTTTTAAACTATGAATAAATCCATGGGGCAGGAAAGATTATCATCCTGCCCTGACCCGCTATGGCAATGAATTATAAATGGCACGGGCAATAAAGGAGGCATCCCATGAATATTGTATTCGTTTACGGTCATATGTTCAATGTGCAAACGTGGACCCGGGCTTGCGCCATGCTGCGGGAAGACGGTATCGAGTTGGTCCTTTTTTCACAGCAGCAATCCGCCGAAAAAGCAATGGCTTTCGTGGAAAATGAATCGGTGGATATCTTTATCGGGCAGTTTTTTCATGATCTCCCCTGTTATGCCGAGCTTCTGGAATGCTCGGAAAAAGCGAGGATGCGGGTTGGGCTCGGCTGGGATATGCCCCCCGGATTCTCGACGTTTTCCGAGGAACAGGTCGCGAGGTTCAACCAATACCTGGCCAAGATTTCCGTTGA
>JAFDLS010000239.1 GCA_019306365.1 Deltaproteobacteria bacterium | reverse complement strand
ACTGCTTCCCTCATCGCCAACTTTCGATTCATTGCATATTCAATCAACTGTCTTTGGTAAGCGGAAAATATTTTTGGCAATCGTTGTCATCAGGATGGTGTCAGTAGACCATCTCTCTGTGTTTCGAGTAGTAATTGAGAATAATAGGCAGGTCGTCAAGTTTTATGGCCTTGAGCATCTCATAAGTTATATGGTGAACCCGAGCTTCTTCAATCGTGCGCGACTTTTCATCGGCGTCAAAATTCTGGAGGAAACGATAAAACCGAATAATGTGAACTAATTCATGGGAAAGAACATAGATTAAAAGGGGCCTGAGTGTTAGTTCGGTTTCTCTTTTCAGGGCTTGCAGAATATTATGGTCCTGTATGCAGATGCTATAAAAATCACGTTCTCGCAGACCGTTTGGTGGAGCGGGCCGGCTGTATCGTATTATCTGGGCGAAAACATTTGGTGCTTTTTCGTGATCTCTTAGGTCTTTGTGTGTTCTGATATCGTAACGATATTTTTTCCATGTGGAAAGAGTCATATTAAATCGATCGTTAACAACATCCTCGGAGATGGAAACAGCTTGGTTGACTATATCCAACTGGTTTGAATCAAAGTATTTTTTTTCTTTCGTCACCCTCATTTATTTCTTATAGCTCATATTACGTTCAAGTTCAAGTAGGGGAAAGGCTGATTGTCCCTTTAAAAGGTCAGCTTGCCGTTAGGATATAATTGACCAAACAGGTCGTATTTTATCATTTCTTGGTCTATGTTATACTATCGACACTCGAGGGAAGGCTCCCTTTGGTGAGATGAAGGTCGTTTTGCAATTAGTTTTAATTAGGAGACTTAAGATAAGAACGAATGAGTAAGGTTGTAGAGTTAAAGGAATACACCCTGGATCGGGCCTTTCGGAGAGGTTTGCCCAGGTGGCAAACTCATTTTAAGGAGGACCTTAAAAGACAAACTCGTCTTATTGACCTGTCCGACCAAACCCTGCTTACCCTGGCCAATTTACAAGGAAGTTCCTCCTTTATCCTTCAAGATCTGATTATGGGTTTTCATGGGTATGGGACAGGGGTGAAATTTCAATATCTTGACGCTAAATCAAAAATGGAGGTACTTGACATATACTTCTATATAGCCGATCAAATTCGCTGGGAGTGCATGCGCCGTTTGGGTTGGGTTGAGGGTTTCGCAGGGGAGGAATATTCCGTAGCCGAGCTCATTTTTAATTATAAGGATATAAAGAGCACCTTTTCGCCGAGGTATCCCCAGCTGACTGAATCTCATCCTAATTATGAAGAGTTTATAAAGAACCGTCAGTTTGAGGGTGAAGCTATAGTGAGGCGTCTGATCCCGGTTGCATTGGCTTTTCTGGAAAAAAAGGTTCGAGAATGAAAAAACACTGCTTTCTTTCAGCGTTCATAAAAAAAGAAGACCGGGATTACCGGTCTTCCTAATTTTTGAGTTGCCGTCCGGGGTCTTCCGTGGCGGTCTTCAGAGTGTGGATATATAGTTAAACTTCATTTTTGTCAACCTTTTTTTGGGGGGAGGACATAAAACGGGATAATGTGAGGCCAATTTTGCAAAAAAAAGCCAATTCCAACATGATTAAGCCGGTCGAGATCGGACTGGAACGCTTTGTAAACAGCTCCCCAAAGCACCTGAGGCGGGCTGATATGGGGTTATTGGCCAACCAGGCCTCAGTAGGCTCTAACCTGGAACACGCAGTTCAGCTGATCGACCGGGCCATGCCTGGCCGGCTCAAAACCCTTTTTGGACCGCAGCATGGGTTTGCCGGAGAGAAGCAGGATAACATGATCGAATCAGATCATGGCCGGGAGCCTGCCACCGGCCGCAATATTTACAGTCTTTACGGAGAAACTCGACGGCCTTTACCAGAAATGTTGAGTGATTTAGACGTTCTGATTGTTGATCTGGTTGATGTAGGGACTCGTGTATATACTTTTGCTCAAACCATGGCTTACTGCCTTGAGGAAGCGGCCCGGCAGGGCCTTAAAGTGATTGTTCTTGACCGCCCTAATCCCATCGGAGGAACACAGATTGAGGGTAACCTTTTAAAGCCTGATTGCGCCTCTTTTGTGGGACTGTTCCCCATTCCAATGAGGCATGGACTGACCATCGGTGAACTGGCCGGATTCATCGCCGGCCATTTGGACCCTTCCCCGGATCTGGAGATTATTCCCCTTTTGGGCTGGAAAAGAGACATGTATTACCAGGAAACCGGATTGTTCTGGGTCATGCCTTCTCCCAATATGCCCACCCCTGAAACGGCCCTGGTTTATCCGGGACAGGTTATCTGGGAAGGAACAAATATTTCAGAAGGCAGGGGGACAACACGACCTTTTCACCTGTGCGGCGCTCCTTTTATCGACCCTTTAAGTCTTAAGACAGAATTGGATAACTATGACCTCCCGGGCGTGTACTTCCGACCGGCCAGCTTTGAGCCTGCTTTTAATAAATACAAAGGACAGCTTTGCCATGGTCTGGAAATTCAGCCCATAGATCGATTGAGCTATCAGCCTTACAGGACGTCATTAACCATCCTGGAGGTGTTGCTTCGCCTTTATCCCGGACGGATTGCCTGGAAAACTCCGCCCTACGAGTATGAATATGAAAGATGTCCATTGGACCTGATATTAGGCGATAAATTGATTCGAAAGGGTCTTGAAAAAGGAGGACAGGCGGCGGACTTGGCCGGGGAATGGGAAGGGGAATTGAATTCTTTCAAAAAGGAAAGGGGAAAATATCTGCTTTATTAAAAAGCAGAACCTGTATTGGGATATGAATATAAACCTCAGCAATATCCAGGCGATTATTTTTGATCTAGACGGCGTTATTCTTGACAGTATGTCTTCGCACACAGCGGCATGGAGCACGGCTTTTGATGAATTTGACTTACAGGTAGAGAAGGATTTCATCCTGCGTCATGAAGGAGCGCTGGACCGCGATCTTTTAAAACGCCTTTTCGCCCTCAACAGACAGCAGGTTAAGCCTGAACTTTTTGATAAAATATATTCCCGACAACGAGAAATCTATTCAAGACAATATGCCGTGGACGTCAGTGTTTTCCCTGAAGCGGCGAGATTGGTGAATCGGCTTGGTCAAAACGGAATAAGGCGGGCCCTGGTCACCAGCTCCAGGCGGGAGGTATTATCCCCTAACCTGTGGAACTGGCTGACGGATTCCTTTTCCCCTTTGGTAACGGGCGATCAGGTCAACAGATTCAAACCGCACCCTGAGCCTTATATGAAGGCGCTAGATGAGCTGGGACTTCAACCCCAGGAAGCGCTGGTCGTGGAAAACGCGCCGGCCGGCATCGCTTCCGCCAAGGCTGCGGGAATATCCTGTATAGCGCTCACCACGACATTACCCGCAAAAGAATTGTTTGACGCGGATGTAGTGCTGGAAGATCATGCCGCTTTGAGTATGTTTTTTAAACGGGAAGGCGTGATTGAACCTGAGCTGGCCGGCACGGCCTCCGCTTGAGCCTGTAAATGCGCTGGCCCCTTTTTAAGCATCAGTAATTTTGTTGAAATCGCGGAAGGTGAAAATTTAACCCGCAGGAATATTACTAATATTTCGAGGACTTAAATTTGAGCCTGACATATGCCGCTGCAGCGTCAGCGAAGCGGCGCTCATGAGGTCAGCTAAAGGACGAAGTTTTGCAGAGGTCTCTATTGGAGAGGGCAAAAGGCGGCATATAAACTTGACTTTTAAACCTGACGCCCCTTATTTTAGCTTAATGAAAAGTTTGGCAAAAAAGTTGACACTGGCTCCTTTGGGAGCGGTTAAACATGCACTCGATAACGCGGCAGTTTAAAAAGTTAGCAGGTAAAGCCCTGCATGATTACCGGATGATCGAGGACGGCGACCGGATTCTGCTCGGTGTGTCAGGGGGCAAAGACAGTGTGGCCCTGGTTAAGTTCCTTGAGGAGCACCGTTCACGAGTGCCCATTGATTATTCGCTGGTGGCGGTTCATCTGGATTTAGGCTACGATAACCCTGCGGAAAAGGAATCCCTTAAAAACTACCTCAAGGAACTGGATGTCGAATTTCATTTTGAAGATAAAGATTACGCCATAGTTGCGCATTCTGAAGTAAACAGGGAAAATCCATGTTTTCTCTGCGCCAGTCACAGACGGCGGCGGCTTTTTGAACTGGCTCGTGATTTTGACTGCTGTAAGCTGGCTTTGGGTCACAACCGTGATGATTTAATTGAGACATTGCTCTTAAATATTTTTTACAGCGGTGAGATCAGCACCATGATTCCGGCTCAGAAATTCTTTGGAGGAGCGCTGACCATAATTCGACCTCTGGCCATGGTTCCAGAGGCTGTAATTCACCGTTTGGTTGAGAGATTGGGCCTGCCAGCCGTTGAGAATCAATGTCCCACTTCCGGCCAATCCAAGCGCAAGGAGGTTAAGACTATCATCGCCAATTTGAGCCGGAAAAACGATAAAGTCCCGGCCAATATTTTTCGCGCCTTGAGCAACTATCGGCCGGATTATCTTCTGGGCAGGCCGGAAACTTAACCGCAAAGGCGCCTGATTTGGCTTCCATTTTTAACAGGTTTAATATTTTCTGTTGACCGAAGAAAAATTTGGTATAGTGAAATCCTGATAAGAAAGGCCCGGCGTAACTGGGTTTGATAAGAATTTAATGGCCGCAAAAAGAATCAGTAAAGAAAAGCAAAAACAGATATTGAATAAACTCGAAAAGCTGGCCGAACAGGTCGGGCTGAGGGTTTCATATGGGGATATGAAATTCGCCGGTCTGCGTCTCAAGAGCGGTCAATGCCTTTTTAAGGGTGAACGTTGGCTGGTAATTGGGAGCAAGGATCGTTTTGAGGATAAACTGGATTTATTTCGAGAGGCTTTTCAACACACCAATCTTACCGATGAGGAACTATCTCCAGAACTCGCTGAGATAATAATACCAAAGGGTTTCCCTGCCGATAACCCTGAACCTGAACCCGGGATGGAATAATTTCTGGCTGGCAGCTAGTTCATTCTGGCGCTACTCTCCAAGCTGATTGATACAAGGAATAAATATAGGGATGGTAACTCAAGGGCGGCCTAGCCTTTTTATGAATTGTGAGTAAATCATTCTTTCTATGAATAGAGGACAATATGAAAATGAGTGACACAAAACCCAAACCAGCCGGAATCGGGCCGGATACCCCGCCGGTGCTGCTCTACCTGGGCCGATATGGAACCGACAGTATGATCGATTTATGGGGGCCGGAACAGACTTTTCAATTCAGTCTCGAGGCCCAATCAGCCGCTGTGAAAATGCTGAGTGAACTTCACCCGCAGGTGGTTCCTCCGGAAAAAGCGGAAGAGCTTGCGAAAGCGGCTACACTCGGGGTAATCGATCCCCAGCGGATACGGGAGATCGAATCCGCGACCGGCCATGACGTTATAGCCATTAACAGAGCCTGGGCTGAAAAGGTAGATGCCGGGGCCGCGACTCACATCAATAAGGCCAGGACCAGCGCGGATACGACAGAAACGGCCAAAGCCCTGCAAATAAAAAGCTCCATCCAGGTAATTATCGATTCGCTGGAAAATTTAAGGGATATCACTATCGAGAAAGCCGTGAAATGGATGGATGTGCCGCACATGGACACCACGCATTGGATTGACGCCCTCCCCACCCGGGTGGGAAGGCCGTTTTCTTTTTATGCGGAAATGCTGCAGGCGGATCTTGATTTTTGGGCCTTTGTTTATTCCAGCTCAATCATGGGCAAATGGGCTGACGCTACAGGTAACCACCATTCCGCCACCGCTCTGGATATAAATGGTATTGAATTGCAGGACAGGTATTGTGAGAGCCTGGGACTCAAACACATGATCGCAAACGCCCAGGTGCCAGGCAGGGAATATCTGGCCGATGTGATTTATGCGATGGCCAGAACCGCTGAGACAATTAACAATTTAGCTTTCTACATCGCGTGGGGTAAAGGAAGTGACGTCTCTCTTTTCTATGACGACAACCCCCAAAAAAGAAAGGGTTCTTCAGCCATGCCTCATAAAGATATGGTTGGAGGAAATCCCACGGCAGAGGAGCAGGCTGAATCATTCGCCAACCTCATGCGAGGGAATCTCGTCACGGCTTTGAGTTCCTGCAAATTCAGGTATGGCAGGGATTTATCGGGCTCGGCTTCTGACAGGGATATTTTCAATTCAGCATTTAAGTTCGGGGATCATGTAATAAGAAGAATAGCCTCCACGATTTATTATCTTGGACTGAATGAAGAAAGGTCGAAAGAAAGAGTCACAAGGACTTATGGCGTCATCACGGCCCAGCAGGTAATGACATATCTGACTGATCAGAGGAGAACAAATAATCCTATGACCAGAGAGGACGCTCACGATTTAATGGGTGAACTGGCTACGATCGCGTACCAGGAGAAACGCTCCTTTCTTGAAGTCCTTTTGGCGGATAATCAAGTTACGGATCGCCTGGACAGCAAGACCTTGGAGCATATCACAGATCCATTCCAGTATATTGGTCAGAGCAAGGAGATAATAAAGGCTGTGGCTGAAGCCTATTATGGAAAAAAGACCTTGAAGTAGGAACAAACTCCTTCTTTGAGACCTCTGCAAAACATCGTCCTTTAGCTGACCGCTTTGTCAGGCTCAATTTTAAGTCCTCGAAGTATTAGTAATATTCCTGCGGGTTAAACTTTCGCCTTCCGCGATTTCAACAAAATTACTGGTTTTGCAGAGGTTATCTAATCGCGTGTGTCAAGCGCCAAGCTCTCCGTTCATAAAATGTTCCTTTTTTTTAGACCGGTTATTTTCGTCTCCGAGCCAGGTTTCGAAACATGAACTTTACCCTTCATACGGATGCCGCCGGTTTCATGG
>JAFDLS010000238.1 GCA_019306365.1 Deltaproteobacteria bacterium | reverse complement strand
ATGAATCTGATATAGATCGACTCTTCGAGTTAATTAAATGCGAATATAAATTTGGTGAAAAAATTGTCGGGATATTAAATAATCAAGTTAATAATCAAAAAAAAGACAAGTATGACGAAGGGTTATGCAATACCCTATCCTGTCCAGTTGCTGTATATCCATATAGATTAAACAAAAGAATGGTTTTTCAACAAAGTGTTTTTACTATTAATGGAGGTACTTATGCTCCAGTAGCTCCAAACCCAATTCCAGAACCATCAATGTTAGATGACCTGAATACAAAATTACCTGAAAATGACAAATTTTTAAAGAGCTTTGTCATTCCACAAGGGTATAAGTCCAAGATTAAAGACGAGTTAAATAGGCTAGGCATCCATAAAGGGGCTCTGTTTCCCGAATTGGAGTATCAAACTTCCTATATTAATGAAAAATATATGAATAATAATTGGCCTTAGCCTTACAACTGGTCAATACTACCAATTGCCTGAACCATGGGGTCAACCTGACCGCAAACAGCGTGGCGGTTTTCAAAAGCCGTTCTTCGTATTACGTTTTATTGTATTTCAAGGTTGGTCGCCCCGCAATGTTTGCGGCATGTTACCCCGGTCGTTCGGTGGAGGACAGAAATGAAACGCTCTGCTTGCCTCGTACTATGTGTGGCCACACTTGGATTGTCTGGCTCTGGCCTTCTTGCCGCCCCCGGGATGCAGAAGGTGGAGTATCTGACGGACTCAATCGCCGAGAAAGAGGGCAAATACATCCGACTCATCGGCGGCTCCTCCTGGGTCCTATCGTCCCAGTCGTTGGCACTCGTGACGGACGACATTATTATTGTATTTCGTGAACTCGAGCTGAAGAACAAGATGCGCGTTAAAGTTGCTGTCGCCTATGTCGACGGCGATGAGATACCGGTCAAACACGTCAAAGGGAAATACGTCCTCAGCGCTGGTTATCTGACGACGGTGGTGGAAGCATTGGGCGATGGTGCCGTACTCAAATTGGCAGATGGTTCGATCCTTACTGTACCAGAATACGACCAGTTCGACACTGGGTGGTGGCTTCCGCCTTACGAGGCACTTCTGACTTCCAGCAAGATTTACTTGTGGAACCTCAAGAAGGGCAAACGGGTATGGGTGAACCCGAAGGACTGACCACCGAACCACGCCTTCGAGGTGACGGTCTAAAGCCCGCGCCTCAAGGCAATCGTTCGGCGACCCGGAGAGACAATGAACCGCAGATATCTTCTAGACAGCCTGGATGGGCTAAAGGCACTCGTTTTCCGCTTACTGCCAATTGAGGTTACTATCTCGATCGCTTATGTTCCAATGACGACTGACGGGCCATGGACCGACACAGAGAAGGCGGTTTTTGAAACCGCAATCGGGATTCCAGGCGAGCGGGCATACTGGACCCCAGGAAATTTTGTGAACGTGCCCCCTTCAAGAGATCCCGTTGCGAGGTCGAAGTGGGTCGACGCGGTGGCGGCTATCAATCATCGTTACTTGTTCCTCGATCCCGACACAGACTTCTACACGCACCACAATGGTAAGTCCGAGAAGAAGGTCTTGATTACTGAACTTGCCGTAATGCTAGTCAGTCGGGAGGCATTGGTCGTTTACAGACATCGATACTGGCCAAGTATCGACGAGGTTCCGGCCCATGTATATCCGTATGTATGGCACGGCTTGGGCATTTTGAGAAAAGCGGGTTTCGCTACCTTTGCTTATCAGTCGCAGGCTGCGAGTTTTTTCTTTATTTCAAAGCAAGAATCGGCGCTCGCGCCTTTTCAGAATGGTCTTCAAGGCGCATTTGCCGGGGTGTCTGCCGCTGTCGTCGAGAGGCGGCTAGTCGGATAGGGTACATGCCGTGCCGAACCACTGGCTGAGGGATGCGGCAAAAAGCGCACCGCACCCCTCAGCCAGTACGGCGATGATGACAATACTCATCGAAGAATTATTGGCTTATACCATCACTAAAACAAAGCCCATAATCAAGAAAAAGGAGGCACAGAACAAATGCAAGACAGATATCGAAAAATGCAGCTTAAACTCTGTCCTTCCTGTAATGCTTATCAAGATTATGATAAGATAGAATGTCCGAATTGTGGTCATGATCTTGCAGATGTAGCCCCTGTAGGGCAAAAAAAGAAGCATAAAGTGAATTGGCCACTTCGCATCGGACTTTACATTGGCCTTTTTATCTTTTGGATTTTCGCACTCGGTTTTGTAGAAAACATCAAGGAACCGATAAAGGATGGCTTTATGCAACAAGTTCGGCAAGGTGCTAATATCCAGCAAACTGCGCGCACCTATGCGACAACTATTGGCTTCATAAAAGGTGCGGTCGATTTTGTCGCCCTTGGTCTGGCAATCATATTATAATGTTTCTGAGTTTGTATTCCCTTTCTTGCTTGAGGTGGAAGCAAGGTTTTGGGGCTAACGGAGGGAGCCCGTAGGGCGACCGGAGTTAGCCCCGGCAACGGCTGCTTGACACCCTCTCGGTTTTGGCTTACCTGCCTGCAGCAGGCAGGCGAGAAAACCTGGAGGAGTGCCGTATGGAAAATTCACAAGAGAAAATGGTTCGTAAACGCCGGTATCTGACAGCACAAGAAAAGTATCAGATTTTTCTTGAGGCCACTATGGCCAAGGCTAAAGGTAACGGTTCGATCAGTGAAGTACTTCGACGCTGGGGGATCCATTCCAGCGACCTAACGCGGATCAGAGCCGCAGTTGAGCAGGGGGCGGTCAACGTTTTCAAAGAACGAAAGAGCAGAAAGCCCAAGCTCAACATAGAACAATATGAACAGCTCAAGGCGGAAAAAGAACGCCTGGAAGCAACCGTAATCGAACAGGCAGCTGAGCTTGCATTGCTGAAAAAAAAAGATCGCTCGGCTTAGATGGTGACCTTAAGGGCAAATACATTTCCGAGGAAACTAAAGGGGCTCTGGTTGAGCTTATTGCCGAGGTCCTCGAAAAGCATTGTATGTCCATAAAGTACTGTTGTGATAAGCTCCGTCTCGATGTAAAGCGCTATCAGCGCTGGATACGCCTATACGGAAAAACTGGACGGTATGGTGATGGAAAACCTGGCCTTAAAAAGGCCCCACACCGTCTGTTGCCTAAAGAAAGAGAAGATATCATTAAACTGGCAAAAGATGACAAACATATGGATCTATCTCACCGTCAGCTTTCTGTGGTAGCCTCGGAGACCGGCGAGGTAGAGGCCAGCGCATCCAGTTTCTATAGGGTGATGAAACAAAACCAGTTAATGGAAAACCGTCAGAGAAAGCCTAAAACACCGCAGGCAAAGCCAGAGGTAAAGCCTGATGGCCCTAATCAGGTCTGGAGCTGGGATCTCACATACATCGCCCTGGGCCCTATATTTGTCTATCTGTTTGCCATCATCGATGTTTACAGCCGTAAGATTGTAGGCTGGCATCTTGGCTTTAATGCCCGCGTTGAATCTATGAAAAAGGCCTGGGATAAAGCCCTGGTCAATGAAAATCTTATAGGCGTAAAAGACCGCAAAACAGTTTTTCAAAGATCTGGGGATCAAGCAACTCTTTGCTCGATATCAAACGCCTCAAGACAATGCCTGGATTGAATCTTGGTTCCGTATCCTTAAATATGACTGGCTACGATATAAGGATTACGTCAGTTTTGAACAAATTAAAGCAATCATACGACAATTTGTAATTGTCTATAATACTCAACGCTATCATGGCGCCATTGGTTATGTGACCCCGGAGCAGAAACATAAGGGCCAGGCTGAAGACATCTTAATGGCAAGAGCTGGAAGGAAACACCTGGCTCACCGGCTGAAGGTAAACCGTGAATCTGTAAGCCAAATTGAGTGGAAAAAAGCAGCATAAAAACTTTCTTCGACCTTTATCAATTTTGGTGTTGACAATTCAGAAACGGGTTAGTCTGGCAATCATATTTTGGCGGATAACCCGAAGAAAAGAAACAAGAAGAAATTGAACGTTTTTTACTGTTTCATTTCACTTACATGGTGTTGATTTCCTAATTCATCTAACCGGTATTACCTGATTATTATAAACCAATGGATATTTTTTCAGATTATTTAACCGGGGCTAAAGGATAAGCGCGATCCCGGTTTGGGCTTA
>JAFDLS010000036.1 GCA_019306365.1 Deltaproteobacteria bacterium | reverse complement strand
TTTCCGGAGTTCTGGTACCTCTGGAAGGATCAGCTCGTGGAGTTCGGGAAAGATCATCAGGCTGTGGCTCTGGACATGCGCGGCTATAACCTGTCCTCCAAACCTGAAGAGCTTGATCAATATCGCGTGGATGTTCTGGTAGAAGATTTAAGGGCTCTGGCGGAAAGTTTGGGCAACAAAAAGTTCATCCTGGTTGCTCATGATTGGGGCGGTGTGGTGGCCTGGCCCTTTGCCATCAGCCACCCGGACTGGCTCGAGAAACTCGTTATCATCAACGCGCCTCATCCCGGCGTCTTCGGTCGGCTGCTGGTCAAGAATCGGGATCAGCAGTCTTCCAGCCAGTATATCCGCATGTTCAGAACCCCGGAGGCGGAGAAGATCCTCTCGGCAAATAATTATGCCGGTCTGTTGGATGTTATCCAGACTGACGCGACAAATTTCAGTGAAACGGATAAACAGATGTATATCAACGCCTGGTCTCAGTCCGGCGCTCTGACCGGAGGATTGAATTATTACAGGGCTTCACCGTTTGAGCCTCCGGCCGTGGGCGATGAAGCAGGGGATCAGGCCAGCAAATTCGCGGACAGTGTAAAACGCGAGTCATTTATGGTGAAAGTCCCGACTCTGGTGATTTGGGGTGAGCTGGATACGGCTCTGACGGTTCATAACCTGGATGGACTCGATGAATTTGTGCCGGACCTTACGATCAAACGAATTCCTGAAGGTTCTCACTGGGTGATCAATGAACAACCCGAACGAATCAACGCCCTGATCAGGGAGTTTATCACCTAGGTGTAAGGCAGAAGCGGGCTGCAAAACGCTAAACTCAAAAATGAGGGGTGTTATATGAACCTTAAAAAATATTTTTGCGGCCGTGAAATAGATAGAATGCCCGACATAGCGTTTAAAATGATGTCCTTTCTATTCAAAATCATGGATATTTTTTATCCGTTCGAAAAGCGTATTGCCGGTCTTGGCCTAAAAGAAGGCTTTACAGTAGTGGATTATGGCTGCGGTCCGGGGAGATATATCGACAAGGTGTCTCGATTGGTTGGTGAAACCGGAAAGGTTTACGCGGTTGATATTCATGAATTGGCCATAAGTTCAGTCAAAAAGAAGATCGAGAAATACGACTTGAAAAACGTTGAGCCCGTTTTGGTGGATGGATACTCCTGTGATATTGAAGACAATGCCGCCGATGTAATTTATGCCCTGGATATGTTTCATATGATCAAAGAGCCTGTTTTGTTTTTAAAAGAATTGCGTCGAATTGTAAAAAAGGACGGGTTTCTAATCATTGATGATGGTCATCAGGCCAGGAAGAATACAAAAGTCAAATTGACCGGTTCAGACCTCTGGACCATTGCGGAAGAGACAAAAGACCACTTAAAATGCGTCCCTGTTTAGCGCCAGGGAAGAAGTATAGAAAGTTATTCCAGCAATTGGGGAATAACCCGTTTTAATTAGAAGCTATTTCGCCTGTTGTTTCTTTTCCTTTTTTTTTAACTGCCGGCAGTAGATGTCATGCCCGCCTTTTCCATCGTGGTTAAAGCACCCGCCGCAGGAAATGCAGTCAGCCGGCTTGGTGTCTCCATCCTTCCAGTGTTTGATAAGATTCGGTTCCCGGATTAAAGGACGGCTCAAAGAAACACAATCAGCCGTCCCCGACTTGATAACCTCTTCCATCACCGGCAGACTCCTCATACCGCCAACCAGGCATAAGGGACTGGTGATCGCTTCTCGAATGACGCGGGCTTCGGGCAGGTAAAAAGCTTCTTTTTCTGGTGCGTTGATTCCCACTGGCATGGTCTGATCAATCGGGTAGCCATTACTGATTTCTATGAAGCAAAGGCCCTCATTTTCAAGGGCCCCGGCCACCTGGGCTCCTTCCTGAATGGTCAACCCACTGCCATCCGCCGTAAAATCCCGGCAACCGAGTTTGATCATAACCGGGAAATCCTGGTCCACCTGTTTTTTGATGGCCCGGGTCACCTCGGCGACAAATCTCATCCTGTTTTCAATGCTGCCGCCCCATTTGTCCTCTCGCCGGTTGGTTAGGGGAGATAAAAACTGTGAGACGAGATAACCGTGCGCTCCATGGATTTGCACGCCGTCGAACCCGGCTTCCTGCACTCTTCGCGCCGCCTGTCCGAAAGCCTGAATAATTTTTTCAATGTCTTCGTCAGTCATTTCTCTGGCTTTAATGCCGTACCGAGGCATGTTTTCGGTCACAGAGACAGCCAGATAATCTCCACCCCATATTGAGACTGAGTAGGCGTTCGCTCCGCCGTGGACAATCTGCATGACGATCCGGCCGTCAGCGTCGTGCACCGCCTTGGTCATTTTTTTATATGATGGAATATGCTCATCGGTTTGGATTCCGTTCATGTCAGGAACAGACTGCCCGTTTTTGAGTACATAGGCGAAACCACTAACGATCAGACCGACCTCGTTTTCAGCCAACTGCCTCATCAGATCCACACTCGCCTGACTGATAAAACCGTCCCTATCGCTCAGGGCATAGTAGGTCGCCGACCTCACGAAACGATTCTTGATTTCAAAGTTACCGATCTTTATTGATTCAAACAGGATGGACATGCTTTCTCCTTAGCTTTTTAATAATCTATAAAAGAAGGTTATGGGCTCTAAGATCAATTTTCAATAATAAAATCAGTGCAGCCGTCAAAATTATTTTTCTTCCCAGATTCAACCCTGCCCTGGAATCAAAGCGGAACATATGATCATCTTGGGGGAGGCAGGCACTCAAGTTCCATCACAGAGATCTTCATAAAAATACAATCTTGACAACCAGTCTAATCCTCCGGGGCAGAAACGGTTTTGCGCCGGCTTTTAGCCGCGCTGCGCCGGTGCTTATCTTCCAGCCGCCGTTCCTTTGATGCCAAGGGCGGTCTTGTCTTTCTTCGGCGTTTTGGTTTTTCAGCGGCCTTGCGGATCATCGCCGTCAGCCGATCGACTGCGTCCTGCCGATTTCTTTCCTGGGTCCGAAAACGGCGAGCGGTAATTATTAAAACTCCGTCCTCTGTCAGTTTTTTACCAGCCAGCTTGATTAGACGCTGTCGAACGTCATCAGGCAGGGAAGGGGAGTGAACCACGTCAAAGCGAAGCTGAACCGCGGTGGCCACCTTGTTGATATTCTGCCCTCCGGGTCCTGACGATCGGATGAATTCTTCTGTTATTTCGCTTTCATTAATCTTGATTGCGGGAGTGATTTGGATCATGGGCTTATTAAATACCTGGCCGTAAATTTTTATAATTTTTTATTACGCTTTCTTGATTGAGCCTTCCGCTATCATGGCGTCAAGGGCGTCAGCCAGGGCGGATACGGTTTTATCCACGTCCTTTTCAGTATGTTCAGAAGACAATATAAACATCCTGGCCAATAACGTTGAAATACCGCGATTAAGGAGATGCAGGTCCAGCCGAAGCCTGGCGCGATCTATACCCACAACGTTGTTAATGTCGTTTGAGGGAGGTGAAGTTTCGTCAGCCGGTTCAAACTCAATGGGTCCGAGATAAAAATGAGTAATGCTGCGGCCATAGAGCCAGCCGTTTATTCCTTTGTCTTTCAGCATGCCATTGCCTTGCTTGCGCAGGTAGGAAGCAAGCTGGTTGGCCTTTGCCTGAGGCTTCCCATCCTGAATATATTTCAGGGTGGCAATGCCCGCGGAGCTCGTCAGCGGGTTGGCGTTCCATGTTCCAGAATGCAATACCTGCTTTTCCCCGGGCGTCCGGGAGCTAAAGGCCTGCATAATATCGGATCGGCCTGCCAGCGCGCCCGCGCCAAGACCTCCGCCGACAATTTTTCCCAGACTGCTTAAGTCGGGCCGAACCCCGACCAGAGACTGGAACCCTCCTACCGCGTCCCGGAATCCGGTCACCACTTCGTCCATATGCCACACGGTGCCATATTTATGGGCCAGGGCGGGGAGTTCCCTTACAAAGTCAAAATCCAACGGAACCTGTCCGCTCATATGAGCTCCGCCGCCTTCGGTCATCAGGATAGCATATTCTTCGGTGGCAAGTTCCTTTTCGGCCTGGTTGAGATCATAAGGAATCGTTTTGACTTCCCTGGAGGTAATGCCGGGCGAGTCGGGCGGCAGGGCCACCTCATCAGCCCACCCATGGAAATTTTCAACAAACCTTAAAATTTTTTTTCGCCCGGTAAAAATACGGCTCAGTCTGATCGCCATGAGGTTGCTTTCCTGCCCGCAGGAGAAAAATTCGACCCTTTCCGCCGAAGGCATCATGCTTTTGATCAACTCACCCCATTCAACTTCAAGCTCATGGTTGTCCCCGTAATGAACTCCCCTGGCGACCTGTTCCTGCACGGCTTTAACCACAGTCGGGTGGCTGTGCCCCAAGAGCAGCGCGCCATGTCCCATAACGTAGTCGATGTATTCATTTCCATCGGCATCCCATTTCTTGGAACCTCTGGCATGGGTTATGTAAGGCCGGTATGGGTCGAGAATTCGAACAAAGGAGGTGGCTCCGTCTCCCGCGAAAACGTTGATTGCCCGCTCGTGCAGCTCCCCTGACCTGGGGTGTGTTTTTTTATATGCTTCGGTCAACGCGTCTCCTGCCATTTTCATCTCCCCTCAATTTTCAAGCTTGAACGTAACCCCCCGGGACTTTAATTGTTGATTAACCGGTTCCAGTCACCTGCATAAGCGTGTACCGGCGGCAGGTCTTTCATGGTCAACAATCCCGCCAGGGCGTTAATGACTCTCGGTATGGCATTGACGGTCACGGAAGCGGTCGCGATATCGCCATGAATGCCGTCCTTGGTAACGACCTCCATGTCAGGCGTACCGGTAATATATACGGCGTCGTAGGATTCAGGCGCGCCGAGGTAAGCCCTGAATTCCATCCGAATAACCTCCTCACCTTTCATCTTGCCGATGGCAATCTGTTCCACGCCAACCGCCTGTCCCGGCTTGACCGTCATGTACTTGCTGGAAACCTCATTTTCCTCCGTCATAATCGGGTCAATGGTTTCGCAGTACTCATCAATTTTCCATCCCATGGCCGCGGCCACCATGTTGGTGGACTCCTCCAAACCCACATGCCTCAATGAACCGGCTTGCTTGAGCTCCTCAAATTCTTTCGGAGTGCATCCCGCTCCTATCTTTTTTTGAAATGGGAGGCGTCTGGATCTGGCGTCCTGAATTCGAGCCACCCTGATATGCCTCACTTCCTGGCAAATGCCGGTGGCTACAATAGGAAAGGTGTCCATACAAAAACCGGGATTTACGCCGGTCCCAAGGAGGGTCACGTTATTTTCTTTAGCCAGGGTATCAAGCTCATTAGCGATGGCAGTTTGTGTTTCCCAGGGATAAGATAACTCCTCGCATGTGGAAACGATGTTCACGCCCGCCCTTATAATGGTTATGAGCTGATCTTTGACCTGTTCGAGAGATGAGAGGGTGGAATGCACCGCGATATCCGGGTTGAGGGCCAACGCTGCATCCAGGTCATCGCTTAAAGGAACACCCAGCTTTTTACCAACCTTAATGACTTCACCGGCGTCCTGTCCAAGATTGACCTTTTCAATCGCGCCGACTAGCTCAAATCCTTCCTTCTGGCAAGCCAGTTTGCAAATGTTGGCTCCCATCGGTCCCAGGCCGATATGCACAAATTTGATTCCATCCGCCATTTTATATTTCCTTCCCGGATTTTAAGTTATTTAATTTTTTGTTTGGGTGGAGCATAGGTAAAAGAAGGCTGGGCGTCAAGCATAAATAACACCCGGCCTCTCGGTTAGTGACTCGATTTTCTTAATTGGGTGTTGAACTTTGCTCTTTGAAATCTTTTTTAATCCGCAAACATTTTGCCGAACGCTAGACTACTTCTATATTTCCGGGGGGACCTTCGGTTACTCGACCTATCACGGCGGCCTGCGGCGCGTTATGGCTGTGAAGACTGGCCAGCACGTCATCCACTTTTTCAGGAGATACGGCCAGAAGCAGCCCACTCGACGTCTGAGCGTCCGCCAGCAGATTCAAGCGTTCTTCAGGCACGTTGGAGGCCACCTGAAGCGATTTGGAGCAGAATTTTTGGTTGGCCCAGGAGCCGGCTGGCACAAGGCCCATGGCCGCGAACTCCATGGCTCGAGAAAATACAGGGACTTTTTCGCTTTCAATAATCAACCCAGCCTGGCTCGCCCGCGCGATTTCGCCAGCGTGACCCAGGAGGCCGAATCCGGAAATGTCCGTTCCGCCTTTAATCCCAAAGCGAGCCGCTTCTTCGCCAAAACGGTTGAGGGTAATCATACTCTCGATCATTTCCGCCTCATCATCCGCTGAGGCCATGTTCCCTTTGATAGCGGTGGCGACAATTCCAGTACCCAGGGGCTTGGTCAGGATCAAGGCTTGACCCGGTTTAGCTCCTGAGTTGGAGATTACCCTGTCCGGAGCTACCACACCGGTTACAGAAAGACCGTATTTAAGTTCGAGATCGTCCACGGTATGTCCGCCAACCAGTGCGGCTCCAGCTTCGTGAACTTTTTCGAAACCGCCTTTGAGTATTTGTATCAGGATGTTTTTATCCATATTTTTAGTTGGGAAGCATACGATATTCATGGCGGTAATAGGCCGTCCACCCATGGCGTAGACATCTGACAAGGCGTTAACCGCCGCGATCATTCCAAACTGGAACGGGTCGTTGACAATCGGGGTAATGAAATCCAGAGTTTGTATGAGGGCTGTCTCATCGCTCAAACGGAAAACTCCGGCATCGTCCGCCAGATGGAAACCGACCATCAAATCAGGATGATCTTCCCTCGGCAGGTATTGAATAATGTCTTCCAGGTCACCCGGACCCATTTTTGAAGCTCAGCCAGCGGCCCTAACGGTCGCGGTCAGAGCGGGAGTTTCACCTTTACTCATGTTTACCTCTTTGGAGTTGAAGTGATTCTGGTATATTTTTTCCTAAATACCCCAAAAAAACCTGACACAGTGGGGAACGGGTTCGTTTGTTGTTGATAACTATATAAAATTGACGCTTCAGGTTTAAGCCCGGAACCTCAACCGCCTTGATAAGGTTGAACGTGATTTCATCGGTTACAGCGATTTTGGAGAGAATGGAGACCCCCAGGCCAGCTTTAACCGCCTGGCGCACCGCCTCGGTACTCCCCATTTCGGCGATCACATTCAGGTCCTGAACTCCTATATTAAGGCGCTTCAGAGCGTTGAGCATTGTGGTTCGCGTGCCAGATCCTGGTTCGCGCAGGATAAAAGGGGTTTTAGTGAGGTCGCGAACATCCAAGAGCACGCCTGTTGCGGCCCAGGGGTGATCAGGCGGCACGGTCAGAACCAGTTCGTCTTGCAGCAGAAGCCTGTATTCAAGGTTTTCATGGCCTATCTCTGCTCCGACCACACCAATCTCGATCTCGCCGCTTAAAACCCGCTCCACAATACCCTTCGTATCATCCAGGACCAGGCTCAGGAACGCCTCCTGGTATCGCTGATGAAATTTACCCATGAGGATCGGGAGAATGTAGCCGCCGGGAATAGTGCTGCCGCCGATTTTGAGCTGCCCGCCTACACGCCCCATGAATTGCTCAAGGGCATACCCAGCTTCGGTTCTGAGGTCCAGTATCCGCAGGGCGTAACCATATAATACCTCGGCTGCGCTGGTAGGCAGCACTTCCCTGCCATCACGATCGAAAAGCCTAATTCCGATTTCCTCTTCCAGGGTTTTGATATGCCCGCTCACGGTAGGTTGACGTAAAGATATTTCTTCCGCGGTTCGCGAGAAACTTCTCGTTTCCATCAGTTTGCAAAAGACTTCCAATTTTCGCAGGTCCATATTTAAAATTATCCTATCAGACCTATAAGTAATATCTATAATAGATGTCAAGGTCAGAACTGTCAAGAGGGTCGAACCGCTTTGTGGAGACCTCTGCAAAACTTCGTCCTTTAGCCGAACACATGAGCGCCGCTTCGCTGACGCTGCAGCGGCATATGTCAGGTTCAAATTTAAGTCCTTGAAATATTAGTAATATTCCTGCGGGTTGAATTTTCGCCTTCCGCGATTTCAACAAAATTACTGGTTTTGCAGAGGCCTCTTATGATTTTTGTCACACTCTGGCCGGAAATGCTGATTAGGCGGAAATAAAAACGCCGGGTTCAAGCCGATGGCGTCTCTCAATTTGAGAGGCGCTTTCCCCCTTCCTGATCTTAAAATTGACAGGCCTGACAGTTTCACATATATTTGATTAATCGAGCTTCCAGCGCCACAGGCTTGAGGGATTGGGATAATAAAGTGTGTCTTCTGGAACATTTGAGATTTTTATTATGTTACGCTTGGCCAGTTCACCCAGAACCTGATCCAGCTCACCTTCTGACTTGGTCCAACGGCTCTTGATTTCCTCCATAGATGGCCGGATGTTTTGTTCCACCAGAGAAGCAACCAGGATGTAGGCGGAGGTTACCTCGACAGGAAGATTGAGTTTAAAAATATTACGATCCATATGGGCATGAAAATGCTCTGACATCAAATTCTCCTTTACACGGAAGAAACCTAATGATTGCTCCCGAAACTCTTTATTTCCCTTATACCGATATTAACAGGGACAGGCTGTATCAAGCCCTTCTGTTCTTTAAAAAAATTATACTATACAGACTTCCTCAAGACCAGCTAGAAGATTATCTTTATCTGGCCGAACAGAGAGGGTTGGTTCGGATTGAGGAGGTGAGTTTTATTGAGGATCCGGCTGAGATTAAGCAAATTTTAGCGGAGATGACCCAATGGCTTAATCAACACCCTGACAGGAGCTACCTGTCGGTGCTCCACCAGAGGGCTCTGGATATTGAGGTTGAAGAGATTCCATCCCGGCTGGCTTCCAATATTCGACAATATCAGTCTGTTAAATCCTCAAAAAAAGACTCGGCCAGGGACGCCCAGATATTCCTTCATTTTGCCCGGTATCTGCAAATACAGGCCGATGAGATAAATGAACTGATGAGGAACCTGGATCGTAAGGAAGAGCGATTAGACGATCTGTTGGGCGTGGATAAGTCGGAGAGGTTGGAGACAGTAGGAAAAGCAATTGAGGAAGATCCTGGTTTAGAATTAGTGAACCGGCGTTTAGTCGCCTGGGGGCATTTTTACTCGGTCCATGAAACCTCAGGGTTACCACTGTTCAGCGATCGGTTTGAGGTCATTGATGAACTTGATCAAGCCCTGGCTCGAACCAAACCTCGCTCCTACTTGAACATTGATCGACAAACCGAAACTCTCGAACCAGTTTTAGAAGTATACCTGCCATTGCCAGCAGGGCCAATCTCGATAGATGATATTGAGGCCTACCGGGGTGAACTGGAAGGCAGGCTCGATTCTGAATGGTTCGATCTTGCGGCAAGCCTCTCCACCAAAGTCTTGACCAGGGAGGAACTTCCCGAACTCAGACGATCGTTTTCGACTATGGCGCAAGATTCTAAATTGAACGCGCCTCCCGCTGCCGGTGAACCCGGCCTTGCCCTGTACGGCTATCTGATACCCGGAGCTAATTTGAAGACAGCTTATCTCGAGGCTGTTGGTCTGGCTCCCATGGAAGAGGAAGAAACGGAGGTCTTCTGTGGGCCTATATTTGAGGTTCGGCAGATACCGGTCTGACGCAGGTTAAAAAAAAGTCACTCAACTACCATTTGAGATCTCTGCAAAACCAGTAATTTTGTTGAAATCGCGGAAGGCGAAAAATTAACCCGCAGGAATATTACCAAGTATTTCGAGGATTTAATTTTGAGCCTGACATATGCCGCTGCAGCGTCAGCGAAGCGGTGTACATATGCCGCTGCAGGCTACGCCTTTCGCTCCGTTGAAGCCGAGTTAGGTGAAAGGAAGTCCACCTTAAACTAACTACTTTTTTGTCTAGACAAACCCGACCACCTTAAATGGCCGAAGCTAATACTTCTCCTGCCCCAAGGTCAAACAGAACATATTTATGACAAACGCTCTGATACTCAAGCTTCTTCTTTGGTTGGAGTATCCGGACCGCGCTTAATTGGAATGCGGGGATACTTGGGCATGACATTCAATGGTTCAGCAGAGTAAATGTTCCTGACGTTATCAGGTCTGGGCTTGATGCCTCTTTCTTCCTGGAGTTGGTGTCTTTGATAAGCCTGAATCCAAAATGACAGATCATCAAAGGACATCCATGTAGCTTTCCGGAAGGCAATCGATCTGGTCTGACGGTTCAGCCGGCCTCGCTCCACAAAAAAGAGTTTTAATAAATTATCTGTTGAAGAGATCTGTTCAAAATCTATTATTCGCGCTTTTATAAAGAAATTTGTTGGAATATTTTCAAGCGGCAGGTCATTGATCGGAAGCTTGAAATGTAAATAAATGAGGTCGTTTTTCCTGAAATCCTGTTTTTTATTATTTTTTATAATTTTAGCGTTTAAACCGCCGATGCTGATATCATTGACCGTTGCCTCGGCGACCAATTTGAAAGACTTAAGGGGGACCTCGGGTCCATCTTTTGTCGGTCTGATGATGTTTATATTCATGGAGAATGCGCCGACCGGCTCGATTCTAACAAATCCTCGCTTCTGGCCCCGATTGACAACACTTGGGATTAAGAGCCGGATTGATTTTTCACGCAACCCGCGAACGACAGTGTAATCAAGGTATAAAGACGTGGTTTCAAAGCCGTAAAATTCCTGTTTCCCGCGCCTGGACATCCGAAAGGCAACCCTAACATTTTTATCTTTAAAGTCCAGGTTGGGGTCCAGGTAGGAACTGATCTCTACCTCAAGTTCATTATCGTTATTAATCGCGATAGGCATGCATTTATAAATTTCCTGATAGGCTTGATCATAAACCTCTATGTCGTAGATAGCCCTCAAATCTATGGACCGGAGAACAATACGTCTTATTCGCCTTGGGTTTTCAATGCGGTCCATATTTAGGTTGGCCAGTGTATATTTATCTAGCCGAAATAGTGTTTTAATGAGGTAAAAAATAAGAGTCGCAACCACGATAATTCCAATAAGGTAGGCGACTTCCTCCATACCCCAGGTGAAACCGGATGCACCAAAACCCCGTTGAATCCGGCTTAAGAAAGCCTTATCTACTCCCATTTTAGGGATTAAAAGCAGGCTTGGATTTATCAAGTTAAGCAATGTTTGCTCCAAAAATTTTGAATTGAAATATAGAAATACCTATATCATATAAAATCATTTATGACAATATATAAGTTAATAATATTCTTAATAATATTAAGAAATAATAATTCGTTAACATTATTTTAAATAATGTCAGAAATTTCAAATTAATACTTACTTATACAAGCAAACAGTTGTATCAACTTATTCAAAAATTAATATTTCATTTCCTTATTATTGCCCTTACGCATGCCGTGGACAAGCTTGACATCTCCCTGATATCATCCAATAACTGTCTGTTGTAAGCAGCTGCCTTCAGAATGTTATTCTGAAAACGCCCTATTTCCTTATCCTGGATAGATGTCCGCAGCGGGCAAGGTTGAGGCGAAGAGAGTTGAGCAAACAGCCCAGTTCTTTCCAGTTATTAATATTAATGCCAAGATCCATCTCTGCTTCTAGGCCTTTCAGCTTTGGGGGCAGCTCCACGTGAGGCTGCTTGATTTGAGCGGCATTTACTTTGGCTGTTTTTTTATGTTTCACTTTTTTTACCTATTTTTCTAATTTTCTTGTTGTGTCAGTTTAGTAGCAATTTTGATGCCAATTGACTAATTTGCGTGTATTGGTTAACGTTTTGTTTTTAATGATAAAATTTTGGAAATATTTGGCCGCTGAGTTACAATATAAATTTTGTTGCTTTTTACTAGAAAAAATTTTTCACCTGGACGGCAATTGACGGCCATTCGGTATATTTGGATCGCGGGATCGGTAATAAATCATTTGAAAATGTAAGGTCAGGGAATTATATTGAAATCCATTTCCTTATTTTTCTTGGTTGGGATTTTGAGGGGAGCATGAAGAGGTTTAAAGGTGAGCAGTTAATAAGATGGTTAATTACATTCACCTCGATCACAATTTTACTATTTTACCCGGCCAGGGTTTATTCAAATAACTTCCTCATTATCCTCACTGACGGTCGAAAAATCACGGTTGATATTTATGGATATGAGGGAGAGCAGATCAGACTGCACCAAAATGGGAATGTATGGCTGGTAAAAAAAGAAACTGTCAGAAAGATAATTAAACTTAAACAACCATTTCAAGCGGCGGATGAAAAATATACCGGCAATTCCAATAAAAAAGCCAGGAAAACACATTTTGAAATCGGTCGGGCTCAACTTACGATTTTTGAACAGGATTACGTTTCAACACTTGGCCTGGCCCCCAGAGATAAAGAGTTAGAGTGGCTCGGGGATGTTCTACTTCAAGCGCGGGGCGATCCCTGTGACGCATCCGTTCTTCCTGGTGATTATTCAATAAAATGGACCGTATCTCCAACTCTCTCGGTTTTTAAAGCATCAATCGCCGGAGTAGGAGCGGTGGGAAAAGCGGTTAATGAAATAAATGACGCTTTAGCTGAAACCCCCGTTAAAATCATGATACTTGAGCCTGGCAATGAATCCGCCGGTATTAAGGTAATTTTTGACCTGGCCAGGAATTTTCCTCCATCATTATCTACGGCCGATAGATCGAGGCCTGATGGACGCTGTTACATTCGAGGCGGTAATATTGAGGACCCGGTTATTGATTCGGCCGTTATCTGGATCGCCACTGACAAAGAATTTGAAACAAGCTTAACTTTTTTGAACAAAGAACAACAGATGACTACCACTGCGATTCTTCAGGAAAGGCACTGGCAAAAAATAATCCTGCACGAACTCGTCCATGCTCTGGGTCTCTTTCACTCGGCGGTTTTTAAGGACAGCATAATGTATTGCGTGACCGCTGGCGGGCACTCCGAGGAGAATGGCCGTATTTTTCTCAGCATTAGAGACAAGAAAGCGATAGGATTCCTTTATAATTGGATGCCTCCTGGCTCGGGGACTGAATATTTAAGTGAGCTTGCTGAACGATATTGGTTCAATCCTTAAAGGCGGATTTGAGGGGAAAACCGCTTTTTTCTTTCCCCGGACCGCGAGCAAAGACCCTGCTCAACATTTTTTAATTGCTATTTTTTTTCCATTTGAGCATGGCCCTTAAGGTATATAAGGCATCCTGCATTGTTCCGAATACCGGGATGTCAGCATCCCTGAAAGCTCTAAAAATTTTGATTTTGTTTTCTTCCAGCTGAAAATCATTTTCAGTGAATTTGGTAAATATGGGTATGACAGGCTTCTTCATTTCTTTCGAGGTTTCTATGATGAGGCCGATTATGTTTCTTAGTTGATCCGGTGAAAGCACGCGGGTGTATTCCAAGTAAAAAAACGGCAAGATCACGTCAAGATTCCGGTCCTCATCCATGGCCTGCATCGCGTGCAGCATAATATTGAAATCTCTGCCATATGCGCCCAGGTCTACCGGGTTGGTGACGCTCGTGTTAACCTGGGGTATCTTTTCATTGATGCGTTTTTGAGTTGCCGTTTCCAGTTCGGGCATAGGAAGATCATTCAAGGCCGCGAGATCGCTAAACAGAACAGAAGTGCCGCCTCCCGCACCCAGAAAACCCACCCTGGGTCCTTGAGGCGTCTTGGCGGATGTGGCCAAAACCACGACATCGAGAAGCTGTTCGATTGTCTGGACCTCGATACACCTGAACTGGTTCATAACAGCGGAGAAGATTTGATTGGAACCGCAAATGGCTCCGGTATGACTGGCGGCCGCCCTGGCCCCTTGATCGGTTATGCCGCCCCTCAGGATAACGACAGGCTTTTTAGGGGTGGCGGCCTTTAGAGCATTTATAAAAGCCCTGCCATCCTTCACGTCTTCGACATAGGCCGCAATGATTTTAATATTATCATCCTTACCAAAGTATTCAATGTAGTCATGAGCGCCTAAATCTATCTGATTGCCATAGGAGATGGCTTTGTTCAATTCGATATTGCGAGACAGGGCAATGCGCAAAAAGTTGAGACTTACCCCTCCGGATTGCCCGAGAAAGGCCACCTTCCCCAGGCCTTTTTGTTTGGGCAGGGGATTAAAGGTAACTTTTGATTCGTAACACAAAACACCGATGCAGTTTGGCCCCACGATTCTTGTTTCACCCTGCCGGGCCTCATTTATCATGGCTCTTTCCAGTTCGATGTCACCCACTTCGGAGAACCCGGAAGTAAAGAAATGGATGAATTTAACGCCTTTCTTTACCGCGTCCGCAAGGGTCTCCATGGCCCGATGAACCGGAACCTGGACGATTGCCAGATCCACCGCTTCAGGGAGATCATCTATGGCGGGATAAACTTTTACGCCGTCTATCTCCTTATGCATCGGATTCACCGCGTACAGGGATCCCTGGTACCCGGTGCGTTTTAAAAGCTGGTAGTAAGGAAGTTTTCCCTCTCCCATATTCGGTGATGCTCCAACCACGGCAATGCTGGACGGATAGAATAATTTTTCCAGATCCATGAACCCTCCATATATCAATGCAACAACCTTTCATTTGAACATCTTCATATGGCCGAAAATCGCTTCACAGTCAAATGAAAATGTTCTATATCACATTATACGTTGAAAATAACTTAACGAAGCGGGGCGAACAAGGTTTGCCTGGCAGTGACGGTTCTGTTAAGCTGTCTTGATGCATGTGTTCATATCCCAACAACCAAAAATAAAATTTACAGTTAGAGACCCCTGCAAAACCAGTAATTTTGTTGAAATCGCGGAAGGTGAAAATTTAACCCGCAGGAATATTACTAATGTTTCAAGGACTTAAATTCGAGCCTGACATATGCCGCCGTGGCGTCAGCGAAGCGGCGCTCAAAACCGCTACAGCATGAGCGAAGCGGTGCTCATGAGGTCAGCTGAAGGACGATGTTTTGCAGAGGTCTCAGTTAATGGCTGGCCGGGTAATACTGATTAATGAACAACCTGAATTAATAAAGAGGAGGATTTATTATGCCTTTTATTGAGCGAGGATCTGCTCGGATTTATTATGAAGATGCCGGTGAAGGAGAGGCGATTCTGACCAATCATGGTTTGATGGAAGACGCTAATTACTGGAGTGAAACCGGTGTTACCGCCAGACTGGCTGAGAACTACCGGGTAGTTTCAATGGATATGCGGGGGCATGGCCGGACGGTAGTTGAAAACAAACCCTATGGCTTCGATGTAGGCACCATGGCCAATGATTTTGGCGGTCTGGCTGACGCGCTGGGCATTGAGCGATTCCATATTTTAACTCATGCCACCGGAGGGATGGCGGCTGTGCGTTACGCCATGACCAGTTCTGAAAGGCTGATCAGCCTGATGTTGACCGACACAGGTTCAGCCACAGCGCCTGAATTCCCCGGCGTAGATCCGGTTGAAATGCAGCAAGGCTTTATTGAGGCCGCTGAAAGGCGAAAAACCGCCACGGTTGAGGAATGGCTGGCGGGCGCTCGAGCCGAACCCGGCCCGTTCCTTTTTAAGATGGATGAACATCCTGATAAGGAACGTATGTGGAAAATTTATGAAGGGTTTCTGCGGCGAAGCGACCCGGTGGCTATAGGGAATTTTATGCAGAGTTTTTATTCAGACGCAGACCCGATGGTGGAAGGATTGAGACAGATCAAGTGTCCCACCTTGGTGCTGCTTGGTGAATTCGATATAGTGTTCCTGGGTGCCAGCGAAATAATGGCCAAAGAAATCCCGAACGCCAAACATGTGATAATCGAAGGTATAGGTCACATGACCGCGATAGAAGATTCAGAGCGGACGATTAAAGAACTTCTTGATTTCCTTAATGAGGTAAAATCATAAACAGTTGGCATGGGAGCTTGGGCAAAGCTTTTCTTTTGATGCTTTGTCCAAAGCTTCCTTTTAAACAGGCCCATTTATTTGACGCATTAAACTTCTGGACATCAAATCGGTGTTATAAGGGATTGCGCATAATTTAAACCTTGCATGAACATTCCGAGTAAAAAAATGAAAAAGTTAAATCCTGAACATGTAAAAAGGATAATTCAAGTGATCAATTCATCTCCCTATTTCTTGCTGCTTTCAATGAAGGTGCGTGATTTAGGTGTTGGATTTTCAAAGGTTGAAATTGACCTGGACAAGAAACATTTTCATCCGTTTGGTTTTACGCACGGTGGAGTTTTTGCCTCGATTATTGACACGGCAGCGTTTTGGGCCGCTTATTACGGTACGGAGGATGAGGATTCCGGTATGACCTCAGTGGACCTGAAGCTCAATTACCTCGCGCCCATAGCTTCAGGCAGACTGATTGCTTCAGGCCGTCAAATAAAAACAGGGAAAACTCTGGCCTATGCCGAAGCTGAGGTTACGGAAGAAACCGGTAAGATCCTGGCACATGGAACTTCCACTCTGATGATTCTGCCTGGAAACGCCACGGCTTTAAACCCGCCCCTTCCGCCGAAGTTTCTCGATTAATTATCGTCTGGTGTCCATTGATAATTTATTTTTGGGATTTTCCTAGCGGTATGTGCTGCAAATAGTTACGATTCAATTAAGCAAATAATTGAGTAAAAAAGAACCATTACAGATATTTGACCTTAGCCTTCAATCAAAACTTAATTTTGGAAATCACTTTAATCAATCCCAACGCTCTTTTAACAATTGAGGTAAGAAGAAAGTATTTAATACTTAAATAAACAGCTAAAAAAATCATACTTTCTTCCTATTGACCCCTTTTATTTTCCAGATAAGCTCTTAACAGAGAAATAAAATCTCGAATTTCGGAGATTCTTATTCCTATGAGTGTTAAACGATTAATCAT
>JAFDLS010000237.1 GCA_019306365.1 Deltaproteobacteria bacterium | reverse complement strand
CCCATCCCCCCTGACGCGCTCCTGATAGCCCTTTGCCTGATAAACCCCAAGGCGGCTTTCATTTACGCCTTCATCTGCGCCCTGGGTTCGGTTTTGGGCGGGATTATAGGTTATTTTATCGGTCTCAAAGGCGGACGGCCGCTTTTGAAACGGTGGTTTAAATCCGAAAAGATTTCTCTGGTTGAAAACTACTATCAGAAGTGGGATGTCTGGGCGGTAGGCATAGCTGGATTTACGCCGATTCCATACAAGATTTTTACCATCTCAGCCGGAGTTTTCGATTTAAACGTGCGCGGCCCTTTTCTTTTTCTTTGGTGAGGCAATACGGAGTTTCATCGAAAAGTACTTCGGGATTTTGACAATAGCCTTTTTTATTTTATTATTTTTGGGTTTTTATTTTATCAAATTTATTGGACAACGGGCAGCCGCTTCAGGAGGCGATCAGGATGAACAATAAAATTTATCCGATTGTCTTAAAACCGCTGATTCTGGAGAAGCCATGGGGCGAAAAAGGCAAGGGTCCTGATTTAGTGCCCGGAACGGATTCAAACCTTAAAATTGGTGAGATCTGGTTGACAGCCGACGGTAATCAACAGAGCACCGTTCAGAATGGTCCCCTGACCGGCATGTCTTTGAGGGATTTACGAATAAAATGGGGCGCCGATCTTCTGGGGAAAAAACTGGGCGATTTAAAGGACCAGCCTTTCCCCTTGCTGCTCAAGTTTATTCACGCCAACGAGTATCTTTCTGTTCAAGTTCATCCCGATGATCAAAACGCCTTAAAACTGGAAGGATCGGGGCCTGGAAAAACCGAGGCCTGGTATATTCTGGAGGCTGATTCACGGGCCAGGCTCATCCTGGGTCTCGAACCGGGTGTTGATCGGGCAGGTCTTTCAGAAGCTTTGAAACAGGGTGAGGTTGAGAAAGTCCTGTATCAGTTACAGCCGCGCGTCTCAGAGGCTTATTATGTCCAGGCGGGTCTGCTCCACGCCATTGGACCCGGCATAACCCTTTTTGAAATACAGCAGAACGTGGATTTGACTTACCGGTTTTACGACTGGGGCCGGGTGGATGATCAGGGCAGGCCCAGGGAGCTTCATTTAGACAAGGCCATGAGGGCGCTTGAAGTTGGCGCTGAACATGCGGAACCGTTCTCGGGCCTTTCTTACGAGAAGGACGGAGTGAGCGTTACGGCCCTGGTCGCGGGCCTCTATTTTGCGCTCGAACGCTGGGAGTTGAAAAAACAATGGCAGGGGCAAATGGACCCGGCCCGATTTGATATTCTTACCGTCATAGCCGGTCAGGGTCAACTCGATTCTTCTGAAACAGATCGGCCGATCAGCCTTACACCGGGGACGACTGTGCTCCTGCCCGCCGCTCTTGAAGAATACCGGATTATAGCTCCTCAAAACCTGGTTCTGCTGCGTTCCTTCGTGCCGGATCTCGAGGCGGACATTTTCATGCCCCTTAAGGATTTCGGATTTTCGTCAACGGAAATCCAGAAATTGGGTGGCTGGCGCAAACCAAATGATCTTTCGGTTTTCAGTTAACAGAATTGACTAAGGACAGTGATTGTAAAACTAACCCTTATCTCAAACCGGACATTTTGACGGGCATTGAAAGGTCATGAAGGCCAGGTAGATCCGTTCTTCCTTTTCCCGTCTCTTATCCGGGAGCGGGACATACTCCAGTTCTTTAATCCGTGTTTTGGCGTGGTCCAGATCAGGGATTTTATCCAATCCCAGGTCCAGTACCTGGCCGGTCAGTGTGTCTAAAATTTCGGCGTTGTCGCCATTTGTAATAACAGTCAGCGGGATTTGAACGTCCAGGGCCAGCCGGGAGGCGGCCAGGGCTTCCCGTTCCCGCGTCACCAGCGAACCTCGAACGCATTTAATTGCCATAAAGGGCCTGCCTTCATATCGAACGAGCAGCTCCAAACGACCCAGAGCTTCTTCCTCAAGACGAATAACAAAAGAGCGTTCCACCTCAATCATCTCGGCTCGATAACCTTTTTCATGGACCAGAAGCCGCTCTATGTCCTGCCGGATATATTCATCATCGCTATAGGGGAGTTCGCGGCCGGTGATGTAGTCCTGGATGGATTCGCCAGTTGCAGACATATTCATCTCCTTTATTAAATAAAGGCAACTGTTATATTATAGTATCATAACTTGACCCTAAGCAAAACATAGCGGATGAGGTTGAAATTACGATTGCTTTTCGTTTTAGTATCAAGTATGTCATAAGGACAAATTGAAGAAGGGATTTTATCTATGCTCAAAATAGGGCGAAACGATCCATGTCCCTGCGGCAGCGGGAAAAAATTTAAAAAATGTCACCTTGGACGCGAACAGGAGCTGGTGAAACAGCTCCCCCATAACGCGGCTGAAAGCATTGCCTCTCTGGAAGAGGTGGCATACGGGCGGAGCCAGGAAATACTGGCCGGTATCAATGTCGAGGCACTTACCGGGATGAAGATGGGAATAAAATGCATTGATCTTGAATCTTATCTTAAACTGGGCCTCGGCGTTGGCGTTCGTGAAATTCCACAGAACCTTAACCAGATAAGCGCCGGGCAGGTTGTCAATCCTTTTAAGACCCTGACTGCGGACCCGGACCACATATACATAGCCGTCAGCCCGGCTGTAAGTGATTCCACCTTCATTCATCAGCTGGCTCATGTCCTGGATTATCTCGGGGGTTCAAAGATGAACCCCGGCCTGGCCAAACCTATAAGTATGGAGCTGGAGCTGCCTCTCGAACTGTTGGAACATCCCAAGGAATTTGGTGACTTTCTGGAATTTTTAAGGAATGAGTTCGCTGTTGAGCTTGACGCGGATGACACCATCATCGGAATGCTTAATGAAAAAGGTCTGCTGGTCGGTGGTGAGGTTATTAACTCCAAGGATTATGAACGCCTGGAGGCTCAGGTCAATCACGCCGTGGATTTTCTCAGGGAAAATAAGGAAGAGATAGACCAGCGTATCAAAAACAAAACCGGTTATATCGCTGCCATTAAGTAGCTTTTTTTAGCCAAACAATTTATCAGGTGTCGGCTGGGAAGATGTTTTTAGGGCATGGTAAAATTAATATGCCCCGAAAGAAACAGGTTCAAAAAGCGAGCGGAGGGGCAAGCGCCAATCGATTCTCAAAAGCGTTCTTCACTCTAATAATGACGGTAAGCTTCGACATCCGGGACCTCTAACGCCCCTTCATTGCAAAGCTCCACGCAGCAGTAGCAGGCGATGCATTGGTCGCCGATACTGAATTCCGGCTCAAGGGTGAGGGCCTTGGCGGGGCAGTTGAGCTCGCAGTCCCCGCATTCGATACATTTTTCCGCGTCCCGCTGAGGCTTAACACCGGTTCGTACGGCCATCATGCCCGGAGGGTAAAGTTTCTTTAATTTTGATTTAGTCTCTTTATCAAAGACTTTTTGAAAAAATGTGACCGGCATTTTAAAATCAGGGATTGTTTCGAGTTGACCGCGAATATCTATATCGCCGTCCCTGATATTACCAAAATTACGCGCTAGGGCTTCTTTCTGAACGGGCAGCTCGCTGGGGTCCACCCCCATCATCCGCGCCATAACGGCGTCCAGAGCCAGGGGGTCAGCGCTGGCTAAAAGCTTGTTTAGCTCACGGAGATTTCCGCCGTGACAGGGGCCGTTGCCTTCGATGGCGGTGATCGCGTCCATGATGTGTAAATCAGGCGGGCGCACCTCATTGATATCACACACAACTTTGGCGAAGGTTTCCACTTTGGCGGCCTGGAGGTGCAGCTGGGCCTTGCAGGCGCCGGCTATATACCCATATACATTTTTTAAAGCTCCGGTTACCATCATTAGGGTGTGAGTTTTGAACCGGGGGAGGCTGATAATATAATCAGCGTCCAGCACTGCTCTGGAAATGACCAGGGGCAGGCCGGTTTCGGTTCCCGCTTTTTCCACAACACCTTCGGAAATTGGAGTGAAGCATCCCTCAGACGCTTCCAG
>JAFDLS010000236.1 GCA_019306365.1 Deltaproteobacteria bacterium | reverse complement strand
CGCCCCGCGACAACGACGACCCCAGAAAGGTTGACGAACTTCCCTGGCAGTTATCCCGGGCTGAAGAGTGGCAGAGACTATACAACCTTCTCTCGGACTTCGAGTTCCTGGAAAAATCCTGGAACAAAAACCAATACGACACCATGGGCTACTGGGCCGGAATCGAATCAAACTCGGACCTCTCCATGATCGAGGCTTACAAGCAAATTTACGCTGATTTTGCTACCCCTTTCCAAGAATTAATTGATCCGATATTTTCACTTTTCTATCATGCGGGACATTTTAATGAGGCTTTGGAATTACAAGATTCTCAAAATCTTCGCAATAGATTATTGGGAATGGGGAATAAAGAGCAGAAGGATCTCATTCGTTATCGGCGAGGATTAGCAGTAGCACTCGGAAATGAGGGGCTTATTTATTCGGAGCGAGAAGAATTCGGAAAAGCTATTCGGTTAAAGAAAAAAGCAGAAAGTATCTTCAAAGAAATCGAAGATTACCTGAACCTGCAAATATGTTATGGAGATCAGGCGACTATATATATACATTGGAACAATTTGGATAAGGCCATGCAACTCCTCAAGAGAGCGGAGGCTATCTGCAAGGAAAAGGGATTTAAAGATTATTTACATATTCATATTGGAAACCAAGCGTATATTCACTATATAAAAGGTGAAATTGATAGAGCGATTGCATTGTATGAACTAGAACAAAAAATGTGTAGAGATACAGGAGATATTCGCGGATTAGAGTCATCAATGGGTAATCTTTCACTTGTATACATAGACGTAGAACCGCAAAAAGCCTTGGATCTTCTTCGGACGCAAGAAAATATATGTCGGGAAAGAGGTTTTAGTAATGATTTACAATGGTCTCTAGGCAAGCAGGCGTTTATTTTTATGAATAATGGAAATTTGGAAATGGCATTGAGGCTAGCAAAAGAAAAAGAAAACATTTGCCGTGAAATTGGGCTCGAACCAGAAATTGAGAAGGCAATTGAAATACAAAACCAAATAGAGGATATTGAAAATAAATCAATCAATGTAGAGAAGGAGGTAAAAATGATAGATGACACCTTTGCAGATGTTGTGGGTCCGGTATATTTGAATGTGCAACACAAAGACAATGAATTCCATACTCAATACTTTCTTTTTGGTCCAAGTCTTAAAAATATAGTAGAATACATCATAGGGATTAAGGAGATAGCGGATACTATATCTAGTCCTAAATCATTCTTTAAAAAAAACAAGGCTAAATGTTTCACCTGCGGTAAATCTTTCAAGAAATGCTTTTTGGTGCTTGGAAAGGATGTTTATGAGATTGAGAAAGAAGAAATAGAAGCGGGGGACATTCAATTTCCTTGTGACATTATAGTTTTGTCCTGGAGCTTACAAACTGATAACGCACACAAGAATCATCCTCTCATGAAAAAAGCACATAATGAAGTAGTGATTTTCAGAAACAGGTCAGGTATTTGATTTGATCATCTCCCGGTGGCGAGGCTTTGAGATTGACTCTTCCGAGGGGTTTTACTTTTTCGAGAAGGAGGTCTCGGAGGCGGAGCGGGGCATCGAGTACATGAAGAGCCTGCTTGCGCATCCGCTCGTGCTTCCGTGGGTGAGCTTCGCCCTTGTGCCGCTTCCGGGCCGCGACCATATCACCAGGGAGCTTTCGGTCCTCGCCCGGCAAAAGGAAATTTATGAAGCCAGGGAGCAGGAGTCCTTTCGAGCGGAGTCCGAAAACATGAAAGCTTGTTATGAATACCAGGACGGCCACCGCCGGGACCCGGATTACATGGCCCAGGCCTCCCGGTTTCTGGCCCTGGTCGACCGCCACCAAAAGGACCTGGCGCTCATATCGCTAAACTACACCCTGAGCGTAAGGTCCCTTCCCAAAGCGGAACGCGACAAGCTGCACGCGTGGTTCATGGAACAGTACGAGGACCAACAAAAGGCGCGGGATCACTGGGACTACTTCACGCAGGAAGCCCAAGACCTGGTGCCCGAAAAGGAGGAGCTTGAAAAGGGCTTTGTCCTGCTGGGCGAAGATAGCGTGCCCGAGGGGGTCGGATTCCTGGAGACCTATAATTTCGGTCTCATCGACGGTCTTGACGGCAGCTTCGAGATAAAATGCGCGGAGCCCGCGAGCTTCCGTATGCTGGCCGCGCCTTCTTATCCCGTCTTCATGGTCTACCTGGCCGAACAGATCATGGGCGAGTACAAGTTCGAGTCGTATGGAAGGGAAACCGACCAATTCATTCCGGACAACCTGAAGTTTAAAAAGAAGCGGAAGTGAAAAAGTACAGGCTCGGCGAAAACGTGGTGATCAGGCCGGAGGCCAGGGGCGCGCTCCTGTTCAACCGGGAGTTGGCCGAGACAGCCTACATCGACCGCTCCGAGCTGGAGCTTTTGGCCGAGCTTATAAATGGCGGGATCAAACGGTCCGTCATTCCCCTGTCCTCCCTCTCCGAGCTCGCCCGCGCCGGGATGATCGAGAAGACGGACGAGCCCTGCGAGTTCTCTTTGCAGGAAGTCGAGAACTGCCTGAACGCCCGGCCGCCCGAGATAAAAAACTCCCTGTCCGCGCCCGAGACCCTGCACATCTCGCTCACCAACGCCTGCGACCAGGAATGCCCGGGATGCTTTTACTCGCTGACCACCGGCCAGGGAGAGACCTACCTGTCCTTGGAAATCTTTTTGAAAGTGCTGAGAAAAAGCCACGAGGCGCGGGTGCTGCAGTTTGCCTTCGGCGGCGGCGAGCCGCTTTTAAATCCGCACGTCCTCGACTTTGTGGAGTGGAGCAAGAAGGCGGGCATCGTGGCCAACATCACCACCAACGGGAACCGAGTCAACTTGAACGTGGCGCGGGAGTTGAAGGCCGCCGGGCTCGGCCAGCTCCAGGTGTCGATGGACGCCGGCGACCCCGAGCTTAACTCCTTCACCCGGCCGAACTACGCGGGCGCCCTGACCGCGATGGTGGATTGCAGGAAGGCGGGCCTGCGCTTCGGGATCAACGCCATGGTGACGCGCGATAATTTCCGGGCCTTGCCGAAGCTTTTCAAGCTGGCGCGAGAGGTCGGCGCGGATGGCGTGAACCTGCTTCGGCCCAAGCCGCCGGTGGCCGCGGGAGGATGGCTGGAGGACGTCTCGCTCGGACCTGTGGAGAACCGGGAGCTTATAGGGATACTGCGGCAAAAGACCGGCAACGGTCTTCCCGTCACCCTCGACCAGTCCATGTGCTTTCTGGCCACGCACCGCGACCCGGAGGAGCTTTATTACAATGGCGTATGGGGTTGCGGCGCCGGCCGGCGCTTTTTGACCGTCGGCCCTTGCGGCGAGGTCTACCCGTGCAGCCATTACCGTGAGCAGATAGCCGAAGATGGCGAGTTCATGGCCGCATGGACCGGCTCGGGGCTGATGGAAGAATTTCGAAATCTTGAAGATACAATAAAGGGCAAGTGCCGAACGTGCGCTCACGTTCGTAACTGCCGCGGCTGCCGGTCGGTGGTGCGCGAGCTGGGCGGGGGATTCCAGGACCCGGACCCCCATTGTCCGGCAATCAGAAGTTCATAGGTGGAGACTTATTGTGAATAGAGCGGACCAGAAGAAAGTTCTCACGGATTTTCAAAAGGACTTCGTGCGCGAGTTCCATAACCTTAAAGAGCACCCCGAGATCATCTTCCAGCAGATGTACAACCGCCTCCAGTGG
>JAFDLS010000235.1 GCA_019306365.1 Deltaproteobacteria bacterium | reverse complement strand
AGGGAAGTCACGGATTGTACCTCTTTCAACAAGCCGATCCGCCGCGTATGAATAGGCGAGATGAAACAGCATACAGAGTATATCGGGCCAGGAGCATCGTGCGAACGTACACCGGTCTATAAGAACCTTCAGTTCGTCCACGCTGGCTGAAAAGGTCTTCATGATCTTCTCAGCGACGGTTCCATAAAGTTCGGCGGCGGGTTTCATATGCTTCTCTGAAAATACAGGAATGGCCAAACGAGGAGGGTCATCAGGTGCAACTATCTTTACATCCCGGAGATGACTCACAGTCTCTTGCGTCATTTCAGCAGTCAAAGCGCTGCTCGACACTGCCCTGTCTCTCACCAGTCCGCCGGGTAATAAACTCCAGATGTAATCAAAAGTATCTCGGCGGCGCAGCGCGGTTTTCAATCTTTCACGGTCCAAGCCGTGAGACCGCATAATGTGCAGGCGTTCCCCGGTCCAGCCGCCGTAGGTTGTAAAGCCGAAAATTCTTTCGGGACCTGTGGCAAAGGCATAACCCCAGAAGAAAAAATTCCCGGCGAAATCCCGCGGCGAATACGTCCCTATCAGCTCCTGACGAAGCATAGAGAAAACCCATGAGTCCAGAGTTTGGGCGCAGATCTGAATAGTTAAAACATTTTCGAAAACCTGTCTTGCGACGGAATTACCGCCGGCCAGGTTGGAGGCCAGGGAATGAAAATCTGTCAGACGCTCCAGAACAGCCTCGCACATTGAATTGCAAATGTTATGGAACCATGAATCGAGGACCTTCAAATCGTCGTCCGTCATAATAGGTCCAAGAGGCACGGCCTTCTGGTCCTCGAATTTTACCATGGCGGCTTGTTGCCAGGTATTTAAAAGACGTTGATGTTGGTCATTTAGATGTCCCAATCGCACACCGGCAGGGTATATTTTCGAGTAAAGCCGGCGGGCTGATTCGTCTGGAAGCAGGAGCTGCCAGCTTCCTGAGCCTGACATACGGTAGCTAACGGAAGCCAGGGACCAGCTCATGATTTCGAAACCTCCTTCTCACAAAAGAAACAATCAAGCCATGTATTTTTTATTATAACCGGCATATTAATGTTTTTTGTCAAGCCCCTTTTCACATTTACAGTAATTGCCAAAATTACGTTCCGGTTGATTGCTAAAGTAACTCAAGACTTTACCGGCGGTCACCATGAAGTAACAAATGGCAGTTACATGATGTTTTGGCGTTTGTCATAAAGCGGCTTAGGAGAATGGCCGGAACTAAATCTTCTCCTAACCCAAAGCTAAACGGAACATATTCATGACAAACGCTCTACATCCCAAGCGACTTGAACCGGGCTAGCTTGACAACAGAAATCAGCCATATTAATTTAGCCGATATATTATACTCCGAGACCTCTGCAAAACCAGTAATTTTGTTGAAATCGCGGAAGGCGAAAAATTAACCCGCGGGAATATGTTAAATATTTCGAGGACTTAAATTTTCGTACGACCTATGCCGCTGCAGCGTGAGCGAAGCGGGGCTCATGAGTTAGGGTAAACAAACTTTTTTGAGATGGCTTCTAATATTTCGAGGACTTAAATTTGAACCTGACCTATGCCGCTGCAGCGTGAGCGAAGCGGCGCTCACGAGTTCGGCTAAAGGACAATGTTTTGCAGAGGTCTCAAGGCATCACTATGAGGTGATCAAAGGTATCCTTCGACTCACGGCGCGGGAGGCCTGCAATGCGTAAAAAAAAGAGTAAAGAATCCTCAGAAGGCCCTTCCCTATACCAGCGAATTTATGACGTGGCCCGTCAAATTCCACCCGGCCAGGTAGCCACTTACGGGCAGATCGCTAAAATCGTGGGCAGATGTTCGCCGCGAACGGTTGGTTACGCCATGTCCTCAACCCCGTATGGATCGGACGTCCCCTGGCATCGCGTGATTAACTCACAGGGCAAGGTGAGTGTTCGAGGCAGGGGGGGCGGCGATTCCGTACAACAGCAGCTGCTGGAACAGGAAGACGTGCGGTTTAACGCGCAGGGCCGGGTGAATCTAAAAATTTTCCTCTGGCCGGGGCCTGATATGAATTGACCCCTCAGATCGTCAGATACAAGGGGATTAATAACCCCGCCGACAGAAGAAGACCATAGATAATAGCCAATTTGGCCGAACCGGCCAGAGCTTTATTCAGCACGGATCCTTTTTCTCTAAAAATCATTCTGGTCATGCCGCCAGCCAGGGGAAGGGACAGCAGGGTCAGGGCCACCCATGCTGAAACCGTCTGGCTGAAAATACAGATCAGCGGAACTGCATAGGCGCTGACAATCAGGAGGAGGTATTCTATCTTACTTCCCTTTTCACCCAAGATCACGGCCAGCGTGTATTTTCCGGTCCGGCGATCCGTGTTGATATCACGCAGGTTGTTCACTACCAGGATGGCCGTAATAAGAAAACCCATGGGAAGGGCCATCAAAAATACTGTCAGGGTCAATTCCAGCGCCTGCACATAATAGGTCCCGCAGACAGCCACAAGCCCGAAAAAAATAAACACGAAGATATCCCCTAACCCGTGCGAGGCGAGCGGATATGGCCCGCCGCTATAAGCCAGGGCGGACAGAATTGAGGCCAGTCCTACTGCCAGTATCGGCCAGCCACCCACCAAGACCAGATACAGACCATCCAGAAGGGCGAGACAAAAGATGATTATCATGGCGGCCTTTACGCCGCCGGGTGAAATCATACCACTCTGGGTTACCCGAGGCGGCCCCAGTCGATCCGGAGTATCAACGCCTTTAATGTAATCAAAATAATCGTTGGCCACATTAACCCCGATTTGCAAAAGCAGGGCTCCAATAAAAGCGGCCATGGCCGGTAGAAGGTGAAACATCTTGTCCGCCAGAGCCAGTGCTGTGCCCACGACCACCGGCGCTACCGCCGCAGGAAGGGTTTTAGGACGGATGGCCAGCATCCAGGCTCCAACGGGCGATATGTTACTGGAAGCTGTCATGCCTGCTTATCCCTTGGACGGCTGCCTTTGAGCACTACCTGAGTCCCGAACATCAGCCGTTTATGTGACACCTTCTCCAGGCCGGCGTCAGTCATGATCTTTTGCAGTTCCTCAGGGCTTTTGAAAGCTCGAGTCGATTCCTGGAGGTAGTCATAAGCGTTCTTGTCACCGGCCACCAGCCTACCAAGAAAGGGAATCATTATCTTTAAATACAGAAGAATAAAAGGCTTCAGAAAATTATCCGGGGGCGGAGCGGTATCCAGGCAAATCACCTTTCCCCCGGGGGCGGTCACGCGGGTTTGTTCCCTGAAGGCCTGAACCGGATCGCTTACGTTTCGGATCAGGTATCCGGAAGTGACCACGTCAAAGGAAACTTCCTTAAAAGGCAGATTCTGCCCATCCGCCTGAAGCCATGAAATCTTATCGCCGTCTTTCCCCTGCCGAGCCACCTGGATCATTTTCAGAGTGAAATCAACGGCGGTGACCTTGATATTTGAGTCACGGCGCAGGGCTTCCAGAGCGATACCCCCTGTGCCGGTTCCTACATCCAGAAACCGCTGGCCTGATTTGAGATCAGCCAGACGCACCACGTAACGCCGCCAGGCCCCCTACCCAGGGTCATGAGCCTGTTCATGAGGTCATACCGGTTTGAGATGCGTGTAAACATACGACGCACCCGGCCGGCGTGCCTGCGCGCTTCAGTATCAGTCACGTTCAGCTGTTCTCCAGGTGCAGGTAACGGTTAAACTTAAGCTCAAACCCATAAATGGTAAAGTAAAAGGCCACGCCCAACAGGCCCATGGCCAGGATGCCGCTGTACATTTCAGGATAAAGCAGTACCTGGTAGGTTTCCACGACGATGTAATAACCAAGTCCGTAGGTGGTCAAGGATTGCTCAGTAATAAACAATACGGCGATGGCCGTGCCAACGGAAACGCGGATCGCGGTCAGGACGGCAGGCATGGTGGCCGGAAAATATACGTATTTAAAAAGGGCCCGTCTGCCGGCCCCCAGAGATCTGACCGAGATGAGCAGTTCAGGCCTCAGGTTGGCAGCCTCATCCCTGACCACCACCAGAATTTGAAAAAAGATAATCAGGGCGATTAAAAAAATCTTC
>JAFDLS010000035.1 GCA_019306365.1 Deltaproteobacteria bacterium | reverse complement strand
CGACCGATCCATTTACATGGCACGTTATTTGCTCCTCACCTAATCAAAACAGTTAATCTCAGTTTGATGGAAATAAAAATGCGTCTTAACAATATATTCAGAAGTATCATTGGAAGCCAGGCCCAGGAATATCGCCTGAACGTGATCGCCAATAATATATCTAACGTGAACACGCCGGGGTTTAAGAAAGATGTTCCCATATTCAGAGACTTCATGGTTAAAGCCACCAAGAGTGATTTCAGCCAGGGATTTCTGAGAAAAACCGGCGGCAGCTTCGATCTGGCGCTTAATGGGCCCGGCTTTTTTCAAATAGAAACCCCGTTTGGAACGCGTTATACACGCAATGGTTCGTTTGTCCTGAACAGCGAAGGCAGTCTTGTCACAAAGGATGGCTATCCCGTGAAGGGTGAGCTGACAATACCCAGGGATGCCCGTGAGGTTACCATAGTGCCAACCGGGAACGTCCTTGTGGACCGTCAAAACGTGGGAACGATTGAAATCGTGGAATTTGAAGATCTCAACGTTCTCAAAAAAGAAGGGAATAATTTTTTCGTACTTAGGAATCCCCAGGTAACCGGTAACCCGGCAGAGGAAACAACTGTTGAGCAGGGTTACCTGGAGATGTCCAACGTCAACGCGGTTAATTCCATGATAAACCTGATTGATACCACCAGAACGTATGAAGCCTTTCAAAAAGTTATTCATTCATGTGAAGAAACAGACTCAAAAATAATCAATGACGTCGGACGACTGATGTAAGCGGTAAAAGGGAGATAAGGCCTATGATGAGAGGGTTATGGACAGCGGCCACAGGCATGAACGCCCAGCAGCTCAATCTGGATGTCATCGCACACAACCTGGCCAATGTTAACACGATCGGCTTCAAAAAAAGTCGGCCTGAATTTCAGGATTTAATTTACCAGAGCCCACGCGCTGCAGGTACCGAGACTGCCGACGGCCAGCAAATCCCTGTCGGTATTCAGATCGGTATGGGCGTAAAACCTATTGCCGTCCAGAAACTGTTTACCCAGGGTGATTACCAGCAGACCGGACAACAGCTGGATCTCGCCATTGAGGGAAACGGTTTTTTTCAACTGCTGAGAAACGGAGAAGATGTCTACACGCGAGCCGGGGCATTCAAGCTTGACAGCACCGGGACCATAGTTGACGCGGAAGGCAATCCGCTGCAGCCAGAATTCATCGTGCCGGAAGAGGCTGTGCAAATCAATATAGACTCGGGCGGCAACATCACCGCGCTGAATGCCAGTGGCGATGAACTGGCCTCCACCCGGATTACTCTGGTTCGGTTTCAAAACCCGGCCGGTCTCTATGCCATGGGGAAAAACCTATTCGGTCAAACCAATGCCTCCGGCGACCCGGTCGAAGGCAACCCGGGTGAGGAAGGTTACGGCACAATCGCCCAGGGATTTATTGAGATGTCCAACGTGGATGTTGTAACCGAAATGGTAAATATGATCGTGGCCCAGCGAGCATACGAGATTAACTCAAAGGCCATACAATCCTCGGACGAAATGCTAAGTATCGCGGTTAACGTTAAACGATAGTAGGCAAAAACGATAAATGGCGTTCTATCCAAAGAAAATAAGGGTTCTCATTCCCGCCCTGGCTTTGATGATGATGCTGACTGGAACTTCCCTGGCAGCCCGGAACGCGGACCTTTTTGTCAGCGTCAAATCCAAAGCCCAAGTTCGCGGTGAGAAGGTCTTTCTCAAAGACATTGCGGTTATCACTGGTCCGGATTGCGCTCTTAAAAAGGACCTGGAGCAGGTTTTCATCACGAACGCTCCCAAACCCGGACAATCCCGTAATATCCGAAAGGATTATCTGACATATCGCCTTCGATCCGCCGGTTTGCCTTTGAATTTATGCAAATGGGACTTACCCCGGCTTGTTACTGTTTCCCGAAGGTCGCAAACCATCAAGACCGAATACATAAGACAAATTTTCATGGATTACCTTGCGGCCAACGATCCTTATCTAAACAGCGATTGGGAGCTGATAAAGCTTCAGACAGGCACCCTGCCCTGCCTGCCTGCTGGACGCCTGACTCACAAAATAACACCCCGCCCTTCGGCCAACCCGAGTCATCTAACACTGGTCATTTATTTATATGTTGATGGTGATGAGGCGGATCATGTCAGAGTAGCCGGCCAGATTAACCTTTTCCGTAAAGTTGTCGCTGCGGCTCGAACCATTGAAAAGGGACAGATTATCCGTGCCGATGATTTAAAAATAGTACGAGTAAACCTGACTCGGTTCAAAAAGGCGACTTTAACCGATCCAAAACAGGTCATAGGTAAAATCTGCCGTCGGCGGCGCCTTCATGCGGGCCAGCCTATCCAGGCCAAAGATTTGAGCAACCCCACTGTGGTCAAGAGGGGAGACACCATAACCATATTGGTTGAATACGGAACCTTGCGTATCACAACAATTGGGCAGGCCAAACAGGATGGAGCGGTGGGAGAAAAAATACCTGTGCTCAACCTGGATAGTAAAAAAATCGTTATGGCCAAACTTCTCAGCCCAAACCTGGCCCAGATTGATTTTTAGAATTTGTGGAGACAGCTCATGAGAATTAAAAGCTTAATCACTCCAATCGCCTTAATGATCTTTTTTTCTTTTTTAGCCGGCTGCGGCGGCTCAATGGCTCTCACCCCCACTATCGAACCAACCTATACCGCGACTCGGCTGGTTCCCCCTAAGCCGATTTCCCGGACGGAAGGCTCCCTGTACAGTGAAACCGCAACGCCCGATTATTATCGAGACTTAAAAGCTTACAGGGTTGGCGATATCGTGACCATTAATATCGTGGAAACTTCAAAGGCTTCCAAACAAGCAAGCACTCAGGCGGATAAGGAATATACTCTGGGCGCCGGCATATCAGCGCTCCTGGGTTATGAGACCAAGGTACCGCACCGTGGGGGCGCAAATTTTAACCCTTCCACCATGCTGGCGGCCAATACTGCATCCGGTTTTAAAGGTTCCGGGACGACAACCCGCAATGAAGACATGACCGCCCAGATGTCGGCCAGGGTTATTCAGGTGCACGACAACGGCGACCTGACTATCCGGGGCACACGTGAAATCACCGTAAACTATGAGAAGCAATACATTATCCTGGAAGGAATTGTCAGGCCGTCTGACATATCATCTGACAATACGATCCTGTCAAGTTACATAGCCGACGCCAGGATATCATATACCGGCAAAGGAGTGTTAAGCGCCAAGCAGCGGCCAGGCTGGCTGGCCAGGTTTGTGGACTACGTCTGGCCATTTTGATCAGGAAAATATGGGGCGATATGAATTGTAAAAAAATAATCCTCATCTTTACTGTCATTTCCATTCTCGTTCTTCAGGCTTCTGCGGCATGGAGTATTCGCTTGAAGGATATCGCCAGCTTTGAGGGCGTTCGGGCTAACCAACTTATCGGTTACGGCCTCGTGGTCGGCCTCAATGGCACCGGCGACAAAAGCGGCACTACCTTCACGATACAATCATTGGTCAACATGCTCAAAAACATGGGCATCCAGGTTTCTCCTCAGCAAGTTCGAATCAAGAATGTGGCCGCCGTGATGGTGACCGCCGATTTACCTCCATTTGCCAAGGCCGGGAGTAAAATTGATGTTTTAATTTCCTCACTGGGCGACGCCACGAGTTTGCAAGGCGGAACTCTTCTGGCCACACCGCTTTCGGGTATGGACAAAAAGGTTTATGCCGTGGCTCAGGGACCGATCAGTATAGGCGGATTTGCCGTGGCGGGAGCCGCGGCCGGAATCCAGAAAAATCATCCGACCGTAGGTCGTATAGTACAGGGCGCGCTTGTTGAAAGAGAGGTTCCAATCCACTGGTCGGGCAAACATAAGATGACGCTAAAATTGAACCAGCCTGACTTTACCACGGCTCGCCGAATCGCCGAACTAATAAATAAACAGTTGCGGGGTTCATCGGCTCGTCCTCTTGATTCAGCTACCGTGAAATTCATAGTTCCGGATGAGTTCAGGGAAAATCTGGCCATAATGGTCGCGGACCTTGAAAAGCTGGAGGTCATTCCTGATTCCGTGGCCAAGGTGATCATTGACGAGCGCACGGGTACAATAGTCATCGGGGAAAATGTTCGCATCTCAACCGTAGCGGTGGCTCACGGCGCGCTTTCAATTCAGATCAGAGAAAGAGCCGAGGTTTCACAACCGCCTCCGCTGGCCCCGCGTGGAGCTGAGACCGTAGTTGTGCCGGAAACCGAAATTGAGGTCCAGGAAGAAGCCGCAAAACTGCTTATTATCAGAAGTGAACCGACTATTAATGACCTGATTCGAGCGCTCAATGCCATTGGCGTTACGCCTCGCGATTTAATCGTTATCTTCCAGGCCATCAAGGCGGCCGGCGCTCTGCACGCGAAATTGGAAATCATCTGATGACAGACCTTCAGCCAATAACGATGCCGAATAATGGGCTCCAGCCCAGCACGGAAGCGGTGAACGGCGGCAAGAAGGCGGATATGGAAAGATTGATTAAGTTAAAAAAATGCTGTTCCGGCATAGAGAGCATTTTTATCGGCACCCTGTTGAAAGCATTACGTGCAACGATCCCCGAAAGTAATCTGCTCCCCCAATCGGCTGGAAAAAACATTTATGATTCCATGTTTGATCAGCAGTTTTCAATTTTTCTAACTCAAGCCCAAGGCATTGGATTGGCTGATACGCTTTATCGGCAGATGCTTCGTCAAGAAGAATTTGGCCTGCTTCAAAACGGAACTGTAAATCAGCCGAAACCATATACGAAGTCGAACCAGAACCACGTCAGCCCCCTCGATGAAAACCACGGGGAGACCTTGAAGAAAGGCATTCCAGCATCCATCGGTAAGCGAATCTTTCCGGCGGATGGATATAAGCCTCCTGACAGCAGCCCGGACTTGATCGGAATTTATCCCAAAATTCGCCTTAAAAATATCACCGAAAGGATCTGACTTATGTATCAGGCCGATGATAATCTGCTGGCTTTACTCAAGCGCCAGATCAGCCATTACCAAAAACTCAACAAACTTCTCGAGGCGGAACGGAAAAACTTGATTAAACTTGACCTGGACAACCTGCAGAAAATTACAAAGGTCAAGGAAAGTACGATTCAGGACATCAGGCTTCTCGTTGAACCTATTGCCGCAAAAATAAAGGACCTGGCGCAAAAGCAGGGCTTGGAAACGGATCCGATACCCACATTGGCCCAGCTGGCCGGAACGTTTTCAGAACCAATGTCAGGCCGTCTGAGGAAATCAGCCCAGGACCTGGCCAGGATCAAAACTGATGTCTTCAGGCATAATCAGGATAACCATAACTATATCAAAGACGCCCTCGGCCTGATCGAAAACTCGCTGGGCATACTTACGGGAACAAAGCTTGCCGAAGCACAGCGTTATTTACCAACCGGCCAGCAAGCCGTAACTAGACCCGTGGGATCGATAAAGCTCAACCGGGAGATTTAAGAATGTCCATTAATGTCACCATGGATATAGCGGCCAAGGCGCTTCTTATAGCTCAATCTTCGCTGGACGTCACCGCCAATAACCTGGCCAACGTGGATACCAAAGGGTACTCAAGACAGGAGTTACAGCTCATTCCCAGTCCCTCCTACGATTCTCCATATGGTCCAATGGGTACCGGCGTTTCAGCGGAAAACATCACCCGGTTTTATGACCAGTACCTGATTAAAAACCTGATCGAACAATCGAGTCTTTTATCCAGGTATGAAACCGAGCAATCCGCTTTATGGCAGATTGAAACCATCTTCAACGAAAGCAATGAGGATGGGCTCAACAGCATGCTGAATGAATTCTGGAACTCATGGCAGGAAGTAGCGAACAATCCGGAAGGAATCGCGGAAAGGGTAAGCCTGATTGAAAACAGTCAGGCCCTTATTGACACTATCTCCATAATGCGTGCCAGCCTTGACGTACAGGTGGCTGACATCAACCGGCAGATAGAAGACGCGGTCACCAAAGTAAATATCCTGGTACGAGAGTTAGCCGGTCTGAATGAAGCAATCACCAGCACTGAAGTGGGAAACACAAACGCCAATGAATTGAGGGATCAGCGTGATTTAAAACTGAGAGAATTAGCTGAGCTGATAGAAATCGATCAATTTGAAAACCCGGATGGAAACGTTACGGTTTTAACTCCCAAAGGATTTCCGCTGGTCGAAGAAAACATTTACTGGACCTTGAGCACGGGAAGAGACGCTTACGAAAACGTTCAAGTCTACTGGAATCGAACGCCTGACGCCCAAATGGATATCACCGATACCTTTGATGAGGGAACCCTTGGCGGTCTGGTCGAGGTTCGAAGCACTATCAAAGATTTTTCCGATCAATTCGATGAATTTACCGGCATGCTGATCAAGGAAGTCAATCGCCAGTACTCTCAGGGAACAGGGCTGGAATATCTAACCGATACAATCGGCACCTACGAAGTTTCACCTTTTGCCAGGCTGGAGACTGATTTCTACGGGGAAAACAATGATATAGTCTTCACGGCCAAAAACGAGGGCGCCCCCGGTGATCAAGTCACCATAACCTTCGCCGATCTCGGCGGGATTAACCAGCCGTTTAGCCTCACGGTAACTGGAAACGATATTACCATAAATTTGGCCAGTGACTCGGCGGGAGACATAATCACAACAGCTCAGGAGGCCGTGGATTTCATTAACAGTGACAACAGCGCCGAAGCTCAAGCTGCCCGGGACCTCGTTTCGGTCACCTTGGCCGAAGAGAATTACGGGCAGGGCGTTTTAAGCGTTATGGACACCACAAATCTTAACCGTCAGCTTTCTAATCTTTTATACTTTGGAGAAGACTTGACGGCCGGCTCATTTGATTTGGTCACATATGACGCCGCCGGTACGGCCACAGTCAATACTGTTAACGTCAACCCTGACGACACCAGAGAGGATATCATCGCTCAGATCGGTGAAACCTTTTCTGACGGAATCGAAGGGGTTCGGGCAAGTATTTATACGGACGGCATGGGAAAAAGTCACCTTCGAATTGAAGCCGAAGCTAGCGGCGGATATGGATACGCCTTTTCCAATGACAGCTCCTCAGTTCTGATGGCCCTTGGCATAAACACCTTCTTCACCGGTTATGATACAACTAATATTCAGTTGAACGAATACATCAAAGATAATTTATCGCTGATCAATGCCGGAATCGTGGAAGCGGACGCTCAGACCTCTCAAGGCAACAACGTTAACGCCCTGGATATGGCTGACCTCAAAGACCAAACCTTCTTTTTTCAAAACGGCATGTCCACCATATCTGAAGCTTACAACGCCCTGGTTGCGGATATCGGTTCCACGACAAGTATTACGTATCGCAACGTCAATTATACGGAAAGTCTGGTATTGCAGCTTGAACAGCAGCGCGATTCCGTTTCGGCTGTATCCACGGATGAGGAATTGATGCATATGATAAAATTCCAGTATGCCTATATGGCCGCTGCCCAATTGATAAGCACCAGTGATGAAATGCTGCAGACTCTCATCTCAATGGTTTAGAGTGATTGTCAGAATTCCGTTCCGATTGCAAACAAAGGTAATATAACTGAAAGGGCACAAATTAACGAGGAGCTTTCTAACAATCACCAAAACATCCGGGCGATTGCCTACGCCATCGCTGTCTTTGGATTTATTGAACCTTCAATCAAAAGTCTTTATTTGAAGGAAAAAATTTCTGGCAATCGCTCTAATAAAGGGTGAGGAAATGAACCGAATCTCTGAGCAGAACCTGTATTCAAGTATAATCTATGATCTTCAGAAGAAGAATTATGATCTTTACAAAGCCAATGAGTCCATCTCCTCGGGCAAAAGGGTAAACCGGCCTTCCGATGACGGTTTGGGCATGTCAACTATCCTGACACAGCGTTCCCTACTATCGGACATTGTCCAATATGAACAAAACCTATCCGTTGGCAACGATCTGCTGAATCTCACGGAATCAGCCCTTTTGAACATGACAAACTCGGTAACCGAAGCCAAGGTTCTGGCTGAGCAGATGTCTACGGATACTTACCGGGAATCGAATATGGAGGATGCCGCTGTAGCCATAGACGGAATCATTGATGAATTGATCCAATTGGGCAATACAGACATGGGAGGCCGTTACATATTTGCTGGCAGTGAAACCGATGTCGCACCCTTTACAAAGGGGCTGAATATCCTGGACGCCACAGCCGGCCTCTCCACTTTCTCCACTTATACAGGCCAGGTTACCAGTTCCGGAACTTACACGGGGAACCAGAGTAAAGTATATATGGTTGAGATCACCACCACGGGAGGGGTTGAAGCTCAATACGCCACTCTGACCACCAATTTTGACAGCGCCAATGATGACCTTACTTTCACCGCCAAGACCGAAGGACAAATCGGAGAAAACATAAGCATTGAATATGTGGATCCTCTCGCAATCAACCAACCCCTGGGGGTGGTTGTCAATGATCTCGGCGGCGGTGTCTATGACATCCAGGTCAACCTGGCCACCGATGGAATCGGAGCCGTCACCAGCACTGCCGCTGAGGTCATGAACGCTATCAATACAGATCCCAACGCCAGCGTCCTGATCACGGCTTCTCTTGCAAGCGGCAGCGATGGCAGCGGTGTGGTCACGGACATGGGCGGTGTCCCCCAAAGCCTTTCCCGAGGCTTTTCATACGCCACTCTGACCACAGATTATGCCGCCTTAACTACCAATTTGACCGGAACGAACGACGATCTGACTTTCGTCGCTCAAAACGCGGGCGAGGATGGTAATGACATCAGGATTCGCTACCTGAATCCTGGCGCCGCCAACCAAACTTTCTCGATATCCGTGGACGGCAGCGATATTATCGTCAATCTCGCCACTGACGGGACCGGCGCGATAACCACCACAGGGAACCAAATCATGGCCGCCGTCAACGCGGATCCGGACGCCAGCGCGCTGGTTGCCGCCTCACTGTCAGGAACCAATAACGGCACCGGAGTGGTAACGGCCATGGACTTCACCAATTTAACAACGGGAACCCAAAACGACCTTCAGTTCACAGCGCTGATACCGGGCACAGAAGGTAATAATATATCAGTCAACTATAATGATCCCCAGCTGGCCAACCAACCCACCTCTGTGATCGTGAACAACCTTGGAGGCGGAAACTACGAAATTCAAGTTAATCTGGCTACTGACGCGGATGGGAACATTATTGCCACCGCTGCGGATGTTATGGATGCAATCCTGACACACGACCCGGTCAACCCTAATGATGTCGCGGCCGCTGAACTGGTTGCAGTCTCACTGACCGAAGGGAATTCAGGACTGGGCGTTATCAATCAAACCGGTACGTGGAATTTAACGGGTGGAGCAGACACGGCGGCCAGTTTCAAGGTCTCCGAAGACGGTGGACTGACCTGGGGACCGGATGATGAATTTACAGCCAGTATCATGGGAACAAATATCTGGGACAGCACCAAGCCAGATCTTGATCAGGGCGTGCAAATCGCTTTCACCAACGAAGGAACATTATCAGCGGGTGAGCAATTTGCTATTGAAGTTAGTCATTACCTGGGAAATAACGAAGACATCGAGTTGAATATCCAGAGCAATTATCGGGTTGAAGTCAATATTGACGGCGAAGAGGCTATGGGAGAACCCGGGGACGCTGACAATATTCTGGACTGCCTGTTTCGTCTGGAAGAAGCGATGCTCAATCACGATACCAACGCCGTGGCGGAAGAACTGCCCGTACTGGACGAGATATTAGAAAACCTGACCTCTCAAATGTCTCAGGCCGGAGCTCGATTGAACCGCATCGAGATGGCGGCGAACATCCTGGTAAGTACGAACCTCGGGGCCACTGAACGTTTGTCAAACGTTGAAGATATAGACATTTATGAAGCCTACACCAACCTTGAACTCCAACAATTGACTTATGAGGCGCTATTAGCCTCAACAGCCATGATCACCGCACTTTCCCTGCTGGATTATATTAGATGATATATTGGCGAGGGCCGCGACAATCGGTTCTCGAAATTGAAATAGCGCCGGGATACCCGGAAGCTCGGCATCACGTTGGCGCCGGTGAAATAAAAAAGGAGGCTTTCCAGACCTCCCTGCCCTAAGTTAATTTTTACCTATGACTTAATAATGTAATCCGCCATCAAATACCTCGCCGGTCAAGGCGTTTTGTCCAGGTATCATGTTTGAGGATGATAGCCGGCCTAACCCGACCGCACCCTTCACAGTTTTTGGATAAGCTTTTTTGATAATCTCTAAAAAATCAGCGGTTGCCTGAACGGCTTTGATAATATTACCCTCCTGCTCTTTCAGCTGACAGGCCACGTTGGCTTTAACAGAGGCCAGATACCCCAGAGTCATCCTGGCCGCCTGCGCCTGCGTTTTAGTCATTATGCTTAACCGGGGTTGATCATAATTATGCTGGCCAGCCACTCGAGCCACCACGCGAGCCAGACGGATAAATTCTTCCTGACGGGCCTCCCGGCCTGTCTGGTCATGGTCAGCCAAGTCCGCCGCCTCTTGAGATAAAACCAGAAGACGGTCAATAGCATGATCAAGTGTGGAGAAATCTTGTTTGGCTCGATACAAATCTTCAAGCGCCTTGGGAATCGTCTGCATCTCGATCCGGGCCAGGTTCACGGCCTCAGATATTTCCGCGGGCAAACCCTCAACGCATGTACGAGACAGTTCTTCCCTCAAGTCGAAAGATAGATCACTTAAGTGATCTAAGCCTTGCATAGGTTGATTCATAATCTGGCCTCTTCGAAAAACCGGCGGGGATAAGTTATTTCATCCCCGCAGGTATGGTATCAGTTCAATATTTAGGCAAGAAGCGTCAAAACGACCTGGTTAATCGCGTTGGCCTGAGCCAGCATTGACGTGGCAGCCTGAACCATTATCTGATTCTTGGTGAACTCCATCATTTCCCAGGCCACGTCCACATCCGAGATTCGAGATTCAGCCGCCTGCAGATTCTCTGCCTGGATGGTAAGCTGTGTGATGGTGTTTTCCAACCGATTCTGGAACGCTCCCAGAGAAGCACGGTCAGTATCTTTCCTGTTAATGGCTTCCTCGAGCGCGCCGAGAGCCAGCTGAGCCCCGGACTGAGTTAAAATATTTCTGCCAGGATCGCTAAAAAACGAGCTGACCCCGCTGGCGTTAGCGGTTTCCACCCACTCGGTCGCGGTAGTACCGCCATATCCGGTCAGTGAACCGATCCAACCGCTGGCTCCAACAATACCACCGCCATTATAAGCGGTAGCGCTGGCAGCGTCATAGAAATCAATATCGTAGCCAACGCCCGTCGCGTTTCCTGCTATTTGAAGATGGTACTTGCCATCCCCATCCACGTTGTTGCGCTCGTTGTTGTGTCAACACCAGCACCTGCAAAGTTAAGTTTTAAAGTTTGCCCGGAAATGTTTTCATCCACGGCTAAGGTATTACCCGCTGCTCCAGCCTCTTTGGCAAAGATCATGACAGACTCTCCGGAGGCCACACTGTTCCACACTGCAAAAACATTCCCGTCGGCGGTGTTAATGGCTGAAGTGAGGACAGACGCGATAGTGTTCGCAGAATTTGAATTGGCACTGATAGAAATATCGGTATCGCTCGCCGCAGTGGCTGCCGATCCAAGTATTTCTACTTTAACATCGCCTAAACCCAAAACATCTACCAGATTATCACCAGGATTGCTTATACCCGCAAAACTAAGGCCGACTCTGGCAGCGGTACCCTCATTGATGGAATCCACCAGGGTTTGAAGGTCCGTAGAGCCGCTGGTCACTTCATATAACCCTACAATGTTATCCAGTTCCGTGCTAACGGCTGAGCCCGTTGTTCTGGAATTGTCATAATCCATGGCAAACAACAGGTTACCGTTAGTGTCTGATAGCGGCTCACCCGTGGTGGCCGTTACGTCACTTTGATTTACCCAAACATCCGTGTTGTCCCAGTTCCATCCAACCTGAAGACCGGTTACTGGCGTGGCGCGAACGTCGTCCATACCTATAAAATAATAATCCGCGGACGAACTGTTCCCGGTACCAAAGTGGATCTTGAGATTCGTACCCCCGGCCAGAACATCCAGAGAGCCGTCTAGCAGCGTTACACCGTTAAAGTCGGTGGCGTTGGCGATCCGGTCGATCTCTGCCGCCATGGCCTGGTACTCTGAGTTCATTATCTCGCGCTGAACGGTAGTATAGGTACCAGTGGCTGCCTGTTCAGCCAACTCCTTCATTCGGACGAGTTTTTCGTCAATGACTGAAAGCGCCCCTTCAGCGGTTTGAAGTAAGGAAATACCGTCACTGGCGTTTCGGATACCCTGGCGAATTACCTGAATGTCAGCTCGCATAAGCTCACGAATTGCCAGACCTGCCGCGTCGTCAGCCGCGGAATTGACCCGTAAGCCTGAGGACAGGCGCTCTATGGACTTGCCAAGTTTCCCATACACCGTCTGCAAATGCCTAGCGGCTGTCATAGCCATCATATTGTGATTAACGACTAAACCCATGGTCATTCTCCTTCTTTAAAAAACTTTATAAGGCGTAAAAGCCTCGGACAAACTCATCCAGGTCTGCAGGCCGCGCAAACCGACTTTGGCGGTTAGCCGCAGCGACCCGGGTAAAATTAACCCTTTGCCGCAGACTCTCAAAAGAGGGCGGTTGTGGTCCGATGGGAAGATTGGGTCTAACTTTTAAACCCTGCCCTCTATAATCGATTGTTTGTTCCATAGTGACCTCCTCAAAGCTTGCTAAACCCTTACCAAGGAATCTTTATCTCTCTTATCGGATATTTTCGAAATTACTTTAAATTTTTTTTAGAATTTTTTAACTAAAACGATATATATTAAAGAAAATATAAATTTTTTTCTAAAAACTATCAAGCTTCTAAATACTTGATATTAAATTATTTATTGTCCATAGTTTACTTAAATATTCTAGTAAGTTTTAATTATTATTCATTAAAAATAAATTTTTTTTGATTTTCTTGATCAACTTATCGGTTTTTTGATAAATTACTTTAATTTTTTTCGACCAAAATACTTATTTTTTCTTTCAATTTTTATTTTCTTTCAATTTCATTATCGAAACTCTAGAGGGCAATTGAACAACCGGCCCGCAGTAAAGGCTACCCCCGTCCTCATACAAGCACGCCTGAATAAAAAAAAGGAGGAAGCTTGTATCTTTTTCTCTGCCCTTCCATGAGTGGATATGATATAAATTGAGGACACTGTCTTGTATCAGGAGATCTGCTTGTTAATTCTTACCAGAAAAACTGGTGAAACAATTGCGATCGGGGATGATATCAAGGTACAGGTACTCGATATTAAGGGTAAGAATGTTCGCCTTGGCATAAAAGCCCCAAATGTGATTCCAGTTCACAGGGAAGAAGTCTTTGAACGTATTAAAGAAGCGAACAGGTTGGCAGCCGGTCTGGCGCCGAATGATCTATCCGAAATTACTAACTTCTGGGAAGAGAGAAAGAGGAATTCAAAGAGGTAAGCCGTGAAGATCACCACAACGCGGTTTGGCGAAATAGAGGTTGAGGACCAGGCTATCATCTCGGTCCCTGGCGGACTGATTGGATTTTCCGATCATGAACGTTACATGATAATCGAACACAAGCCCGAGTCACCATTTTTTTGGTTTCAGGCTGTGGATCGTTCTGACCTGGCATTTGTTATAGCGAATCCATTTATATTCAAACATGACTATGACGTACAACTAAACGATGCCATTCTGGATGAACTTGGGATAGAAGACCAGGAAGACGTCGCGGTTTATGTAATTGTGACTGTTCCTCATGGCCAGCCTCAAGGCATGACGGCCAATCTGCTTGGACCGCTCATCATCAACACCAAGTCCAAAGTCGTTAAGCAAATCATACTGAATGACGACCGCTACTCACATCGTCATCCCCTTATCTCCCAGGAATCCTAGTGCGACTCCCATAAATATTTTTTTATCCAGGGGTTTGACTTGATGTTCAAAAAAACCAACGGCGGCGACTGAGAAGGGAATCGCCCGGATGTTTTGGTGATTGGCCACAAATTATTTGCCAATTTATATCCTTTACAGGTATATAACCTCCGCCTTCAATCGAAACGGACTTTTGACAATCGCTCTATGAGACCTCTGTAAAATTCATCCTTTAGCCAAACTCATGAACCCCGTTTCGCTGACGCTGCAGCGGCATATGTCAGTTTTAAATTTAAGTCCTCGAAATATTAGTAATGTTCCTGCGGGTTAAATTTTCACCTTCCGCGATTTCAACAAAATTACTGGTTTTGCAGAGGTCGCTCTATAGTAATCGCCAGAATTACGTTCCGTCTAGAAAATCAAAATCCAAAAAAAAGCTCGGGGTTTGACGCCCCGAGCCTTGAAGTCCTTAACATGGAATAACTAGACCAATTCGCTAATTGCTTCCTCCAGCATCTTTTCGGCTACATCTTCAGCTTTAACATGGTAAGTCTCAGCCGCAATTCGTGCCTTGATGGCTTCCACCTTTTCTTGACGCACAGCCGGAGCGCTTTCAGCCAGCTCCTTGGCCCGGGCGATTTCCTTTGACTGCTGTGAGATCTGAACCTTGTCTTCTGACGGTTCTGTCGAACTGCTAGTCTGATTAAGCCGATTCTTATCCTTAACCTTTTCTACTCCAGGCTTAACCTCACCCTGGTAGCGATTCACCTTGGATCCAGCTTCAAATTCATTTATCTTCATATCGAACCCCTTAGAGCATTGTCTTATCAACAATCTCCCTGGTCATTTCGATCAATCTTTGCAGTAACTCACCTGATTCTTCTTCGTTTAGCTCTTGGATAATTTCCCCACGCTCATAATCGACAGCGTGAAAGACAAACCGACCGGTTGAACTATCTTGAATTAAACTCAAATTCTCACCGAATTCCTGACTCAATCTTGTCATTATCTTGCTTTCAATATCGCTGGGCCGCAAATTTCCATTAACCAGTTTAGTAATAATTTCGGAGGTAACCCGATCTATGACCTCTGTCCTTTTGGTTTCCGTTGAAACATCGGCCGAGTTATCAACTTGTTTTTGTTCACTTCCACTTCTTTGTCTCAACCGAGCGCCATTACGAACCTGTTTACCGTATATTTGCATGACTTTTTGTATCTGAGACAAAGAGATGGTCATACAAATCTACCTCCTCATGTACCTTATCGGTAAACGGGGAGAAATCTTTAATGAAAAGTCAAGTTTCAGTCGAACTTTTTGCCAGTTTTACTTAAGCTCCTCTTTTACTCAGTTTATATCCCTTTTTCTTGCAAATTTCAAGCCGAAAACAAAGTAAAAATAGACGCTCAACCATTCAGGAAATAACCGCCCTGAACTAAGGTTATTTCTCAATAACCACCTGAGCGCCGCAGGTTTAGCTGCTGAAAAAAAGCATCCATTTTTTCATTCAAACAAACAAAGACCGTCAATGCATTGACAACTGCCGTAACTTTTCATGGAGCATAAATTGACCACAGTATTTCTCTCACAATAACTTATTGTTATCACGTATATATTACTTAATGGTTTAACGAAAAAACACCCCCGCTCGTGGCGTAAATGTTGCATCACCTTAAAAAAACTATCGACGTAACCCGCGAAAGACTGACAGGACACGGGAGGTTTGAACGGGCAGGAGCGTTGCCGAAAATATATCCTTTAAATAAATAGCCTATGCCTTCGATCGGAACGAAAATCTGGCAAATACTTTAACGGGTTGATGAAACTTAAAACTAAAAGTCGAAAAACGTGAATTTTTATGAATTTCCTTCTCCTTGGCAGTAATTACTTTAAACACGCCCTTGAAGAATTAGGGCACCAAGTTTTGTGGGTTGGGGATGATCCCTCCTGTGATCTCCGCCTTCCAGCCACCCGACTGGATATCCCTTATATATTAAATCGCCTCTCCTGTTCACCTCAAGCCGTCATTTTAACGGATGATCTGGGACGCAGGGTTTTTCCATCCGGGTTAGAGCGCACTTCCCTGCTCAAAGTCTGGTATGCCGTTGACGGACCTCTGAATTTTTTCTGGCAAAAGGAATACGCCGCCTTGTTTGACCTTGTTCTGTGTGATCAAAAGGATTGCGCCGAGAGATTGTCAGAGTTCTCCGCTCAAAAAGTATGGTGGCTGCCGGTTGGGGTTGATACGAAACTTTACCAAGGCCCGGTTGAGGAAAAAATTTATGACCTCGCCTTTGTTGGCAGTGTAAATAAAAAAGTCCGCCCGAAAAGGTATCAGCTTCTAAAACTAATTTCCGACCGCTACTTTGTTAAAACCGCCGGGGGAAGGCAGGGAGAATGGGTTTCACCGGAAGACGCGGCTCAAATCTATCGGCAGGCGAAAATGGTACTGAATGAGAACCTGTTTAATGGAGTGACTACCCGGATGTTTGAAGGTATGGCTTCCGGGACCATGCTCCTTACTGAAAAGGCGGGAAACGGTCTCAACGATCTCTTTACGCCAGGCGAAGATCTGGCTGATTTTGGCCCTTATGACCTCTTTGACCAAATTGAACACTACCTGATAAACACAAAAGAAAGAGAACGGATCGCGGTTCGAGGCAGGGAAAAAGTCGTCTCATCTCATGACATCCGACACAGGGCTGAAAAATTGATAAGCCTTATGGAGCATGCTCGCCCGGAAACCGGGGTTCAAGAAGAAGGACTTTTCTTTCGCCAGCAAGGCAAGGTCTTATTTCTCGCGGCTATGCGCTGGCCGGATCACAACGGCCGAAGCTGGCTCAATCGGGCTGAAATACTGCTCAAAAGAGCCGAGCAGCTGAACCGGGCCGACAAAGACACGCTTCTTTACCTGGGGCTTATCCAAAAGCTTAGATACAACCATCAAAAAGCCGTTGCTTATCTGGAAAACGCGGCTTCATCGGGCAGTGTCAGAGCCATGTTGGCCAGCGGATTTCTGACCCTGGAAAGAAGTAATAGAAAAGCAGCGCAGGCTTACTTTTTAGAAGCCATTCATAAGGCCGACGGCCAGAATATAGTCGAAACTGATATCTTCAAGACACCGTCTGACAACCATATTCTTAGCGCTGATCAGCATTTTATACTCGGCCGGATACTCGAAAAGAGGGGGTATGATCTAACACCTGGTTTTTCGCGCCTTAAGCTGGGCATGCCATTGTGGAACGCTTTTGAGCATTATCTTCAGGCAGTCAAATTACATCCGAAACATCTCCAGGCCCTGACTCGATTAGGCCGTCTATTGACAAGATATGGGGCCTATACAGAAGCCTACCAATTCCTGGCTCGCGCCGCTGAAATTGATCCTCAGGCGGCGAAACTGATCCAGGAAGCAAATATCGCTGGCAGGCGAGGTTACATTCTCATGTAAATATTCAAATAACGCGAGGGGATTCGGCGCTATGATAGGATTGACGCCATTTAATTCAACCGGGCGGGAAAGCTTTTTTACTTAATGAGGCGCTGCTTTCATCACCCTCAAGGAGCAAGCTTGGCGTGCATATTGCTTTATATGGAAATGGGTTGGCGGGTTAATTCAAGTTTTTTCTTCTGGCGTGACGGTAAACAGGAAACCGAAAATAAAAATAGTGAACAGCGTTAGGGATCAATTCTAATGACATGGTACATGGCTTTTGAAAATCTGGGCTGCCTAAAAAGACGGCCAGGCGAAACTTTCGATAAAAATCGTCAAAACGCTGACGAACTCCCTGTTAGAATTCATCGTTTGACTGATCATTTCTTAACAAACTTGCCCTACCCTTTCACTTCTCACCGCTTTGGAAAGAACCGGCTTTTTATCTCAAAGCTTGGACTCACCTCAAGCGGTAATAACGGCATACCCGGAATTGGACAGGGATTGCGATGGAGACCTGACGGTCATGAAATCGAGTGAAACAACTTTATCCCTTTGCATGATCCTGCGCGATGAGGAACTCAATCTTCCGATCAGCTTAGGTCCAATTCATGGTCTTTTTGATGAAGTGGTTGTCGTTGATACCGGCTCAAAAGACAGAACGCGAGAGCTGGCTCGATCTTATGGGGCCAAGGTAATTGAGGCGACCTGGAATGATGATTTTTCCAAGGCCCGTAATCTTTCTATCAAAGAGTCCTCCGGGGGCTGGTTATTCTGGCTGGACGGAGATAACCGTATTCAGCCTGATGATGTGGAAACGATTCGACACTGCCTTGATGATAAAGGTGAAAAAATCCTTTGGTGTAACGAGGTGGTTGAGCCATCCGGCGAACAATTGATGCAGAAAAGAGTTTTTCCGAATCGGCCTGAAGTCTACTTTGAAGGACGCGTTCATGAGCAATTAATTCACCCGAATCACTATGAATCCGTAATTACGCCGGTCAAGATTCTTCACTGGGGTTACGCCGATAAAGCTAAGGCCAGGGAAAAAGGTGAGAGGAACATCAGGCTTCTTATGGATATGGTTAAAAAACAGCCTGCCGATCTTTATCTCTGTTACCAAATCGGAAAAACCTTATTCAATCTGCGCCAATTTGAAGGGGCTTTACTGTGGTTGAAACGCGCTGCCAAGCTTCAAAGCCAGAAGCATCAAAACCTCGGGCTCTATCTGCATGCCCATATATTAAAGGCGCAAACGCTGGAACGTCTTGGCCTGTTTCAAAAGGCTGAAGATTGTCTTCGGGGACTGATAAAATCTTATCCTGATTACGGCCCAGGCCATTTTTATCTGGGACGCTTTTTATTTACCCAGTCAGATGCCAAAGCGGCCTCAATATGCTTTCAAACTTTTTTAAAGCTCGGGGCTAATGATCCGATAACCGGCTTGAACCACAGCCACCTCACTTTTATGGCCGCCTTGCTGTTAGGCCGATGTCATGAAACCCTTAATAATCCGCAGGATGCTATAACCGCTTACCACATGGCCGCTGAGACTAACCCGGCGAACCCGGAACCAAGTCTGGCCCTTGCAAAAATATTTTTATCTCAAGATCGGCCGAAGCTGGCCTTGAACTATACACGGCGGAACCTGAAACTTAATCCTGGAAACCGGCGCGGAGCGGAACTACTTAAACAGATAACTGGAAATGCGGAAGCTTAGACAAAAAACCTTTGGATTCTTTACAGACGGACCTTCTTTTGACGGTTCGACCTTAGAAAAAAAGGCCCTGGGCGGCAGTGAAACGGCCTTGATCCAGGCAGCGCGCGCTCTTGCGCAGCGAGGGCACAGAGTTATCGTTTTCAATAACTGCTCAAGTCCCGGCGTTTATCACGGCGTGGGCTACCATCCCAGATCAGATTACGTGCGGCTGGTCCAGTCTCTGGAATTCGATGTTTTTATCGTTAGCCGATTCTTTGACTTTTTTATAGTCCCCATCCCGGCCAAACTAAAAGTTCTCTGGAACCACGATACGCTTGACCGCCCGGATAAACTGCGGAATGTGTTGAACAAGGTTGATCTTCTGTTTACCTTGAGTCAATTCCACCGTGAAAATTTTCTTTCCCGCCTACCCAATATAGAGAACAAAATCCTTGTAACCAGAAATGGTGTGGACCTGGCTCTCATTGACCGGGCCTCGGCCGGAACAATCAAAGATCCTCATAAAGTCATATATGCCTCAAGACCTGAACGTGGACTTAAAGTTTTACTTGAAGATATCTGGCCAAAGCTCATAAAAAAAAGGAGAAATCTGAAATTATTTATATGCGGCTACGAAATCCAGCCTGACGATCTGGCGCCTGATCTTTTAGAACTATACCAATACCTGGACCGGCTGATAAGCAAATCGAAAAACGTTGTATCTCTCGGTCCCTTGGATAAAAAGCAATATTATCGCCACCTGGCTGAAGCGTCGCTGATGCTTTACCCCTGCACCTTTCCAGAAATAAGCTGTATAGCGGCCATTGAGGCCCAGGCCTGCAAAACGCCCATTATTACTACTGACGGATATGCCCTGTCTGAGACGGTTCAGGTTCCTGAGTTTAAAATTTCAGGTGTCCCTGGCACTGAGGAGTACAACGGTTTATTTATCAAGAAAACGCTGAAACTGCTGAACGAACCAGATCTGGCCGCCGCCTGTGCCGCCAAGGCTCGAACCGCTGTTGAAAAAAAATATACCTGGCCGAAAATAATAACGGAATGGGAAAGGATATTTGATCTAAATTTAGCTTCCAGGACATCCGAATCCCACGAAACCCCGGAAACTCTCCACAGCCGCCTCTCATATCCCCGTTTTAAAAAGGAAAACCTGAAAATACTCTTCCTCCATGGCAAACATATCCTTATCAGGGAACTCTTAAACGGCTTTGAAACGTTAGGGCATCGGGCCCGGCTGGTAATGATACAAGAAAGGGAGGCAAACAGCAGGGACATTATTCAGCTTCTTGACAGGGAAATACGAATTTTCCAGCCGGATTTCGTTCTGACGATCAATCACCTGGGGTTTGACATTGAAGGATTAATGACGAACTTTCTGACTGAAATAAAGATGCCGTATGCCTCCTGGTACGTGGACAGTCCCATGCTTATCCTTCGTCATTATGAGAATAATACCTCGGATTACTGCTCCATCTTTCTCTGGGACTCAGATTATATTGCCGATATCAAAGCTCTGGGAATGGAACGTGTATACTACCTTCCTCTGGGCACGGATGAAACGCAATTCAAACCTCTCAACGGTATCCCCAGCCATCTGGCACACCTGAGTTGTGAGGTGAGCTTTGTCGGTAATTCAATGACCAAGGCGATTTCGAAAAAAATAAAACAATTTGGATTAAAACCGGACTTCTTAGCTCGCCTTGACCTAACGGCGCGTGAGTTTATCAAGGTAAGCGATCGGACGCCTTTTGAACTGATGAAACGAATGAGGTTGTTAGAGCATGAGCCGGCAGACAAGTTCGGCGAAACCGAACTGGTGGATTTTGAAGCCCTTTTGATATGGCGCGCCACTCAGATTTACCGCCAGGAAATCGTTCAGGCTCTTGAACCCCTCAAGCCGACTATTATCGGTGATCAGGGTTGGTCGACATTACTGGATCCGGAACATTTCATCCTTCGTGACCCGCTCAATTATTACAATCAGCTTCCCTGGTTTTATCCGGTTTGCAAGGTCAACATGAACGCCACCAGCTTGCAGATGAAGACCGGTCTTAACCAGAGGGTCTTTGATTTGCCAGCCTGCGGCGCTTTCGCCCTTTCCGACGCCAGAACGCAAATGGAAAATCTTTTCGAGATTGGGCGCGAAGCCATCTGTTACCATGAACCTGAAGAAGCCCTTGAACTGACCGAGTTCTATCTTCAAAACGATACCGCCCGGAAAGAAGTAGCCCGGCAGGCGTATAAACGGGTGTTAGCTGAACATACTTACAGGCATCGGCTTTCAAAACTTATCGATCAAATGAGAAGAGACTATCTGTCATGACCATTCCTGAAGCCAGCCCTGCCACCGTTCTCGTAATTCAACTGGCCCGTTTCGGGGATGTTCTGCAAACCACCCCACTTTTGTCCGCGCTCAAAGCGAGGTATCCGAACTGCCAGCTTTCGGTGCTTATAACCCCAAACCAGACCGAACTTGCCAAAACAAACCCTAACATAGACAAGATATTGACGGTTGACCTGGAATATCTGTCCTCAATAGCCCGAAGCGCCTCTCCCCTCTCCGAAAAAATCAAGCGTCTTTCAAAGTCAACCGGCCAGTTGAAAAATCAGGAATATGACCGCCTCATCAACCTCAACACCTCGAGGATCGCCGCCCTTCTCGGACACTTTATTCCTGCTAAAAAAAGGGAAGGCGCGCGTTTTGGTCAAGATCGAAAGCGTCTTCTTACGGCTCCGTGGACCGGCTTCATAATGAACCTCATGGCCAACCGGCGGTTAATTCGCTTCAATCTCGTTGACCTGCTGACCACCTATGCCGGCAATGGTGTTCAGCCCCCTGAACGGCTAACATATCCGCTTACATCTGAAATGAACCGCATGGCGGCCGGTTTGCTTGGACCGCATAGAAACGGCCCCCTGATCGGGTTTCAGCTCGGTTCGCGTCACGAAGCCAGGCAGTGGCCGATCGAATATTTTACCGCGCTGGGACAACGCCTGATCAAAGAAAACGAAGCACAAATCGTTCTTCTCGGAACTGATCAAGAACGTTCACTGGGCGAAAAGTTTTTGGCCGAATTATTTCAAACCGTTCCTCAATCCAGGGGCAAAGTAATTAATTTAATGGGAAAAACCACCATTCCCGGGCTGGCTGGGGTTTTGAATAGACTTGATCTTCTTGTAACGACAGATACTGGGAGCATGCACCTCGCGGCAGCGGTCGGAACTCAGATTTTAGCTTTATTCATGGGACCGGCATACTGCCATGAAACCGGTCCCTATGGTCCGGGTCATCTTATTATTCAAAGTGTAACTGACTGTTCGCCCTGCACGGAAAACGAATCCCAATGTACGGACACAATTTGCAGATATCAGATCAAGCCGGACTTTGTTTTTTTATTATCCAGTTATCTCCTTAAGAAAAAGACTAAAAACATTCGCTTTCAGCGTGAACTGGAATCAAACCTCCGGGTCCTCGTTTCTGAAATAGATGACTTTGGCGCCATCTATCGCCCCCTGGTGACCCGGCCTTTGGACCTGGAAGAGGTTATGGCGCATGCTTGGCGGGAAGCCGGACGATCTTTCATGCGGGCCAAGTACCGCTTGAATCATGAAAAACTTGCGGCTGAATTCATGAGATTTGAACCGGCAAAATTACCTGGATTGGGGGATCTGGTTCGCGGTTTGATCGCGCTGGACAGGCTTTTACCATTTAAAAAAGGCCAACATACCATGGCGGCTATCCAAAAAATCGTCACGGGAGAACCAACGCTGGAACCTTTGGTCAGGACCTTTCTTGACCCTGAAATGAATTCGGAGAAGGCTCGATTGATGATGGATAATATTAAGACAGTGGTTTCTATCGCCAGATCTTTTTGCGCCTCTTCCGAATCAAATACCGAGGCTGACGTTTGCCATGAGGCTAAAGGGTAAAGTGGCACCTTAATTGCAGGAAGTCAGAAGGTGTATTAAAGAATCAGAGTTCAACCGACAGTTTCCAAGGAGTTACAAACACCGGATAACGACTGGGCAGTAATTCCAGGCTTGTTCATTTTTCATTAGCGTGTAAATAACTTTTCATGAAAAATCTACTCGAACATAATTTGGCCTCTCTGGAAAAACATGATAATGATTTGGCCGGTCAAATTCGTTCAGCGCCTGATCTGAACGGGGCCTCAGTTAAACCCGCCAAAAACGGCCATCTCACTTTGATCATCAATGGAATTAGTATGCATAGCCGGGTCGATCCGGTAGGCGAAGCAGAAAGGCTTGCCAGTTCAGCACCTGTGAACCTCGCCCTTTCCCATGGACTGCGCCTCGCTGTTTTCGGTCTGGGGATGGGATATCACGTCAAAGCCCTGGCCGGAAAGCTGGATGAGATCTGGGTTATTGAACCTAACCTGGGTATGATCCGCTTAGCGTTCAGTTATCTGGATTTCAGTGCTTTTGTGGAAAAACTTCATTTTGTACTGGTTCAACCGACACCGGTTGACTGGCCTAAAACCATTCTTCTGCCTCACCCACCCTCACGGCGGCTGGCTCCAAAGAACTATGAAACATGGGCGGCTTTTTTTGATGGCGACAAGGAAAGAGGCCTTCTAGCGGGCGCACTGAAAGAGACCTGTGCCGACCAGTCAGTAATTGACGAGATACTGCCCGGTATTGACACAGAAAAAAAGGCGGGCTTGACGCAACTGGCCCATCATATTGAGAGTCAAGAGGGTTTTCTAACGGAAGCGGAGGCCATGATCCTCCTGCTTAATGAACTTGCCCGGGCTTCTTAAATGAAGCGAACTTGACCCCGAATAAAAGGAAAGGTAATGAAAATTATCATCGATGGTCAACAGGTAAGGGGCAAGAAGGTTTCCAGAAAGATGCTGAACGATATCCTGAAGGAAATGCAGGACACACAAGAAACCGGCAATTTGGCCAGTAAGACCAGATCATCAAAAAAGAAAATGGGGTTTAAGCCTTCGAAAAAATCCCCCAAGACGCCTTGAGATATCTATTAAAAAGCTCAGCTGGTTTAAGGGATTTGTATCACGAACAAAGGAGCTATGATGAAGATTATCATTAATGGGCAACCATTAGAGTCAGACAAAATCCATGGGGAGAACCTGGAAGAGATATTGAGCGACATACAAAAAAAACATATAACCGGCAGTATTGTTGGAGAAGTATTGGTTAACGGTAAAAGCTACCAGGAGGACGTACCCCACGCCGCTCTGGAATTCTCACACGAAGACATCCAAACATTGGAACTTACCACCCGCTCGGTCGAGGAAATCGCCTGGCATTTTATTGAGAACGGGGAACATATTGTAAACGCCTTGACTAACGCTTTGCCCAAAATAGTTGAAATGTTTCGCCTGGGAGATGAAACCGAAGCGAATGAACACTATCTTCATTTTCTTGAAGCTCTGCAATTACTGTTAAACATGTTAAACTACACCCGACAAACCCTGGATATTGATTTCAATCACGAATATGATGGCCAGAACTCCATTGAGGCAAAAATGGAACGACTGTCAGAAGTTATGTCTGAATTGATACGGATTCAAGAAGAAAACGATTGGATTTATCTTGCTGACATACTGGAGTATGATTTAACAAAAGAACTCATTGACTTCAAAACCATTTTGCCCCGCCTCAAGACAAAGCTGCATTAAGCTCAGCCATGGCCGACTCAAAAACCACACTCGAACGCCTGGCAGACATGGCGAAACTCTACCGGCGGTGTCTGAAATTGACACTGGAAACCCTTCGAAAAGATTGCTTCGGCGATGAAGATGCAGTTTCCGATTTTTTTGATCGCCGGATAAAAATTATTAATAAAATAAAAAAACTGGAACAGGGTTTGGAAACCAGGCAGGAAGATGGTCGAAATCTGTTGCTTGGTATTGCCGCTTCGGAAGAAAAAAAGGCTGAACCCCTGCTTGAGGAGATCCAGAATCTCATGACCGACTTGATAGAATCAGACCGCAAGCTTAAAAAAGGTTTAGAAAAGGAGGTGGCCCGGACCAGCCTGGAACTAAAGCGAGTAAAACAGGGTCATTTGTTTTTGAAAAGCTACGCCCCTTATAAAAAGGGGGTTTCTTATTATATCAATCGAAAAGGTTAACAAAAAAAGTTTCCGTCCATCACCCTTAAAATAGCTAGGCCCAAACAAGGGTCAAGCGTCCTCTTAGCGAAGAAAGAAAAAAGGAGGACAACCTCAAACCTTTACTGAGGCTCGCATGCTGGTACTATCGCCTTGAGGGAGCACCTGCTTGGCCTCAGGTTTGTTGACCACCTCATTCCAGGCTTCGAGCAGGGTGTTTAAAATTTGAACCACGTCGTCCATCGATTTAATGTCGTTATTGATTTTACTTTTCAATAATTGATCTGAGATAAACAGATATAATTTCCTCAAATTAGCGGAAATCTCACCACCCTCTTTCATGTTAAGAGAATGGTTAAGTTCCGCAATGATGTCCATGGCCCGGTTTATGTTATTTGCTTTACCTTCAAAGTCTTTCGCCTGGGAGCATTCTTTGGCCTGCCGAATGAACTTGATAGCCCCCTCATAGAGCAAAACAATCAACCGGCCTTTATCCACGGTAGTCACTTGAGTTCGCTTGTACTGCATCTGTCCGTATCCGCTCATATATGCCTCCAGAAATTACAATTCTAATCTAATCTCAATTCTTTTAGGATTCACCGATTTTGGGGAGATTGTCCAGTTGACTCTCGATATATGATAACTCCGCGTTGAGGGCGCTTAATTGTTTCTCAAGCCTCGCGAATTTTTCGTTCAGCCTCTGCTCATATAAATTTATCCGTTTCTCCTCGTTTGCGATCTTGTCGTCAATGCCCTTGATAATCCCATTATAATTGTCAATGAGGACGTTCGCGATGCCATCTTCAGAATCGGTCAACTCCTTCAGCTTTTCAACTAAACGAACACAAACACCGGTGCTTCCACGATCAGAATCCTCAACGAATAATCTTGCCACGGCTTCCAAATCATTGTTAAGGGCATTTTCCAAGGCCGTGGAATCGATAACCCACTTACCATTCTGGTCCGGATCCGTTTTAATTCCAATTTGGGACAACTGGGTGTATGTATCCACCTCTCTATCCAACCCTTCAGGATATAGCAAACCGCTCACAATGCTTCGGACAAGGGTATAGGCGTAATTGCCGATCATCGTCCCTGATTCGCCGGTTTCAGGTAAATATTTCGTTTCCTCATAGATATAACCCATAAGGAAATTGATTGAACTGACAAAAGTCTCTATCTGGGTTTTAATGGCGGCCAAATCGTTGGACACGGACACTACGGCCGAGCCCGTGTTCAGAAGATTAAAGGTGACCCCGGTAATGACATCAGAAACACTATTCGTGGAGCGCTGAAGATATTCCGAGGAATCACTGGGAAATCCATCCACCCTGAGCATGGCGTTTGTAGCTTTTTGAGTGGTTTCAAAATCAGCGTCACTGCAATCGAAATTATCCAATGTCCCTGTTATACCGGTGATCGTATGCTCGGCTCCTGTTTCCCTGGCTGTAAGAATCAGATGGTAGGCTGTGGATGTACTTGTGCCGTCATCAACAATCGTCGCCCGGACGCCACGATTATCCGGGTCGCTGTTGATCAGGTTGACCAGATCCTGAAGCTTGGCGCCTGCCGGAACATCGATGTCTGTCTGGACACCTTCATAGTAGTAAGTGAATGTCTGATCTGTGCCGGTCACCGGAGTTATCAAGTCAATGAACCCTTTATTCACCCTCTGTTCCGTCTGAGCCAGGCCGCTGTCCTGAGCATTCTGGAGGGTGGTCTGGTAAACATCCATGATGAATGAGTCCGCCGCAAAGACAATGTCATCAGAATCATCTCCAGGCGTAGTGTCTAGAAACTCAACCTGCACCCCCTGAAAAACATCGTACGTGCCAAAGTCATCAACCACGAATGCGCCGCTGTTGCCTTCGTTATCAGCCCAGGAGACGTTAATATCTTCCTGCCCAATGACCCCGGTGGTATTGATCATAAAGGTGAAAGTTTTGTTGGTACTGCCGAGATAGGCGCCTTGCTTTCCAAGATCCACACCGCCGGTGTTGTTCCAATTACCCTCGTAAAAGGGATCATCAATCGAAGTCTTGTAGGTTGTATCTTCATAAAACAGATCCATGCCAGCGGGCTGTTCCACCCAGAGCTGGTTATCGGTTCCGCCGTCCCTGGCGGTTATTATCAACCTCTTGTAGGTATTTCCACCCCGGGTTTTATCCTCAACCACCTCAACGGCTTCCAGAATATCTGACCCGGCATCGTCCACACTGTCAATAGCCGCAGCCAGGGCATCGATATCGTCAACGGTACCGTCCCAATCAACTCCTTCTGTCAGGGTCACTGTTTGCCAGGTTCCAGAGTCGTTTGGATCGCCCACTCTAATCATTAGCTGCGTACCCGCGTTTCCACCCACAACGGTTCCATCCTGGTAACTTCGTGTCGCCACCCGCCCCACAATCTCCTGTCCTACAACGACAGTATGCGATCCGGGAACAGCGTCCGAGGTATTGGTGGCGGTTAAAACCGAGGTGTTAGATGAGGAAATTGATCTGGAATAAAATTCTTCGAAAGAGTCAAAATCTTCGCAAAAGCTCCCAACCGAAGCCATGCGGCTGTTAAGCCCCTGGAGCGACGTTATCTTATCCTCCCAGGTGATTTTCCATGACTCAAGGCTGTTAATCTGAGTGCGCTCAATAGCGACTAATTGATCTACGACTTCGACAAAATCTATGCCTGAGCCAAGACCGGTCCATCTGATCGAACCTGACAGTAAATCAGTAGAGGTGCCGCTCAAACTAACATCGGATGGCATGGCCGTCTCCGTGGCTTAATAATATTTTTACTCCGCTCCCATTCACCTGATTACCACTCGTTCACGGTAAAAGGGTGTTGTCTTATGTTCATGGAGGCAAAGAACATACCAAAAATCTTTAATTTGGCTTGCCGGATAAGATGCTTTGATAGTTACACATTTAAGGCTGGACGCTCGAACTGGTTTCAACGGCGGCAGGTAAAGCAACCGGGACGGGAAAAATTTTCCCGTCCCGGAGGGTTAAGAATTCAAGGTTACGCAGTTGACCAAATCTCTGTCATTATCCAAGAAGAGAGAGCGCCAGCTGAGCCAAACCGTTGGCCTGGGCCAGCATGGATGTCGCGGCCTGAGCCATTATCGTGTTCTTGGTAAATTCAGTCATCTCAGTGGCAATGTCAACATCCGAAATACGCGATTCGGCCGCCTGCAGGTTCTCCGCCTGGATGGCGATCTGAGTGATTGTGTTTTCCAGCCTGTTCTGTAACGCGCCAAGATTGGATCTGGCCGTGTCTTTCAAATTGATGGCGGTGTCGAGTTGAGCCAACGCCATTTGAGCTCCGGATTGTGTCAGGATGTTTCTGCCAGCATCGCTAAAGTAAGCGTTTGATCCACTGGCATTATTGGCTTGCACCCACTCGGTAGCGCTCGCTTCATCGTAA
>JAFDLS010000034.1 GCA_019306365.1 Deltaproteobacteria bacterium | reverse complement strand
AGATCCTGACCCGGATGGTACCAGGGGAAGTCTGAGCCAAACATAACCCTGTCCACGCCGATTTTGCGGATGAGTTCCACGGCCTCATCATCGGACAATGGCCTGTGCCCTTCGGCTCCATGGATCGCAGCCGAGGTATCAAAAAAAAGATTCGGGTATTTTTGAGCCATCTCCACACTCTCATCCCAGTACCCATGCCCCAGGTGCGCTATAACGAACGTCAACTCGGGAAAGTCTTCAAGTACCCGGGTGAAATTTATAGGCCGGGTGTATTCCTTGTCCGTGATAAAAATCCCGCCATGAGAAATGATGGGCAGCCCGACCTTTTCAGCGGTTTCATACACCGGCTCTAAAACGGGGTCCTCGGGGAAAAAACAGCCCTCGGCTGGATGGAGTTTGAGACCTTTGGCGCCGAAGTTTTCAAATTTATCCATAATCTCCGCTGTCATATCCGCCTGCTTCATGATTGGATCCACAGACGGGAAAGGCACAAGTCGGGGATGCTCCCTGGCCATCTGGCAGGTCCATTCGTTCCGCCGCCGCACCCGGCCGGTTATTTTTTCTATGGCCGCCTCCCGGGCCGAATCTCTTTCTTCCGGTGAAACTTTTGCCATAGCCGCCTCAAACATGCTTTTGGCCGGGGTCATGTTCACCTGAACGGCCAGATCAATACCCGCTTCGTCCATGATTTTAAGAAGTTCATCCGGTGTGCCATAGCATCCGGCCCGCCCTGCGCCGCTCATAGCCTGCAGACCGATCTCAGGTGTTTTGTAAGTGTGAACGTGCGCGTCAATAACAAAATACTCACTCATGCCTTTTTCTCCTGTTTATAAGCCGGTTGTGCCAGAATTACGTTCCGTTCGATTACTAAGATTAATAAAATTCCTGACAACGGAACATATTTATGACAAACGCTCTATTCAAAATAGTTCTTATATGGGATGTTTTTATTAGAAGCCATCTCAAAAAAGCTTTTTTACCCTAACTCATTGTCGTACGAAAATTTAAGTCCTCGAAATATTAGACATATTCCTGCGGGTTAAATTTTCTTTCTCCGCGATTTAGACCAAAACACTAATTTTGAGATAGCTTCTAACCTTGTCGAGACCGCGCCTTTTCAAGCGAAAGATGTCTTTACATTTAATTGAGAGGGGGTTCCCGGGTTCAAGGGGATTTTACTCAGATAGGCTGGCGGGTTGTGAACTGACCACCTCGACCGTATAACCGGTCAGGTTGTCTGGAATGTTGTTAAAGGCGATCATGAATTCAACACTCTTGCCGGGCCCGATATTTAAATTCGCGCCTTTTTCGCCTGTTCTGCGCATCAAACGTCTGTTTATCTCCAGCATGGACAGGACGCGCAGTTCGTCATCGGTCAGTAGGTTGCCGCAATAAACGATACTTTGCGTCAGAACCTTCTCCTTCCCATCATTCAGCATACCCTTTAGCTTAATATAACTCCTGGGGGTCGGGTTGGCGTTTTCAGCTAACCCGGTGATCACCAGAATTGGGCCTTCCTTCTCGTTTTGCCGCCAGAAATGCTTTGTCTTTTTCTGATCCAGGATGATGTTTTTATTGCCCAATATATCTGTTTCGACCCTGGACGGTTTCTCACTCGTGAAATACCATGTTCCGGCCAAAGCCACAGTCAGGGCCAGGAGGACTATCAGGACCCAGAGAAACGCCCGGCTTCTTTTAACCGGTTTGGCCACCAAGGCAGTCGCGGTTTCGATCTCCTCCTCGAGTTCTTCATCGAACGGAATGATCTCCTCATCGTAACCCTCCAGGACATCGTGCTGTAAAACGGTGGCGGCGATATCCCGGTCAAAATCATCCTCATCGGTAAGTCCCGGGCCCAGGTCATCTCCTTCCTCGATCTCCTCAAACTCACCAGCCTCACCGGGGAATCTCAACGCGTCAATTTCCTCATCCCCTGGAGGTTCTGCCGCTTCTTCGTCAACCCCTTCCAATAACTCTTCCTCAACCGGAAGTTCCAGGTCTTCACCTTCCTCCTCCAGCGGTTCGAGCTCTTCTTCCTCGTCCGATCTGAAAGCACTAAGTTCAAGGTCCTCATCCGAAGGTGGCTCCAGCTCTTCCGCCTCACCCTCGAGTTCATCCAGGCCAAGGTCTTTTTCAAAGGCGGTCAGTTCATCATCAAGAGAAGGGCCCTCTTTCGCCGGCGGAAATTCCACCCCGGCGGCTTCTTCATCAATATCGGGGCCGAGTTCAACATCTTCGGCTTCCTCCTGGAAACTCGCTTCCTCCTCAACCTCGGAAGGCGGCGCGGATTCGGTTAAAGGTGTCGGCTCCTCCCAGGCCTCTTTATAGATCATGAAGATATGCCTGCACATGGCGCATCTGACTTTGGAACCCTCGTCTTTGATACGATCTTCGTCGACATTGAATTTTGTATTACAACTCTCGCATTCAACAATCATGGCCCTTTCCCTCCATGGACCTCAATCAACAATAAGATGGTAAATATCACGAAGATACCTGTACTGCTCGTCATAATCAAGACCGTACCCGACTAAGAAACCCCGTTCAATCTCGAACCCGGTGAAATCGATTTCCACGGGAACGCTTCGCCGTTCCTTTTTGTCTATCAGAACGCAAATTTTGATCGAAGCCGGTTTGTGCGCCGTCAGGTGCTTCTTGAGATAATCCAGGGTTAACCCGCCGTCTGCAATGTCGTCGACTATCAGAACATGCCTGCCTTCAAGGTTCTGTTCGATATCTTTTTTCATTTCGACTTTCCCAGAGGACACGCTTCCTGGCCCGTAGCTGGCCAGACGGACAAAATCCACCTTCAAGGGGATCGTCATTTCCTTCACCAGGTCGGATAAAAATATGAAAACGCCGTTCAGCACGCCCACTAAAACAAGGTCTTTGCCCTGGTAAGCCTGTGAAATTTCTTTGGCCAGGCCCCTGACCCTGTTTTCGATCTGGGATTGCGAAAAAACCAGTTTTTTTTCAGGTTCGCTCACTTGCGTATAATTATTTTCGAATCAGTTTAGTCTCAGAATGATTGCCAAAATTTATTTCCGATTGAAGACCAGGGTCATGTATCCGTAAAGATTATAAAGAAACCAGGAGCTTTTTTACAAACACAAAAATATCCGGGTGGTTTCCTGCCCTATCGCTGCCTTCGAGTTCATTGAACTCTCAATTAACTGTCTTTATTGAAAGAAAAATATTTCTGGCAATCGCTCTATAGTAATTGCCAGAATTATTTTCCGTTTGATTACTAAACTAAATCAAGCCTCTAACAGCGGCTGACATAATGTAACAGGCGGCAATTACATGATGTTTTGGCGTTTGTCGTAAGGTGGCTTAGGGAAATGGCCAAAACTATTTCTCCTCCTGCCCCAGAAACAAACGGAACTTGTTTATGACAAACGCTCTAATAAGCCTAACTTAGCGTCTTTTCATATAATAGTCAATAAATTTACTCTGTAGGCGGCGGCGGTATAAAGACGGCTTCGCGTGGATAGTGATTAGAGACCTCTGCAAAACTTCGTCCTTTAGCTGACCTCTTTGTCAGGCTCAATTTAAGTCCTCGAAATATTAGTAATATTCCTGCGGGTTAAATTTTCACCTTCCGCGATTTCAACAAAATTACTGGTTTTGCAGAGGTCTCGATTAGCAGGTTATGAAAATCATTTTTTCAGACTGAGGGTTTGGCCACCAGTCTCAGAATCTTTTCCCACAACCCGGGTAAAATTCCCTCAGGGCGCGGCCCTTTTGCCAGCAAAATGGTCTGCAGGGTCATTTCATCCAGCTCAAACAGCTCATCCAGACAGCTCAATTCCTCGTCAGACATGGTGTTCAATGCAGTCTGACACACCAGCCTGCCCAACATCAATTCAAGTTCAAGGCTGGCACGACGGGAGGCCTGATACCTGAGACGGCGAATAAATTTTTCCCTGTCCATGCCTTTGCCGCACCGGTTTCCTTATAAAAATCGTGGTTCGCCAGACGGCCACAACCCCCGGAGTTTAAAACTTGGCCGAAACCAAGGCCTTTTTAAGCCCGCCGATGGCCTGCGTGGGATTGAGCCCTTTGGGGCAGGCTTCGATGCAGTTCAGGATCGTGTGACAGCGCCAGACCCCGTGCCGGTCATTGAGCAACTGAAGCCGTTCGTCCGCTCCCACGTCCCGGCTGTCGACCACAAAACGCCATATATTCAGCAGGGCCGAAGGACCCAGGTATTCGGGATCGGCCCAATAAGACGGACAGGAAGAGGAGCAGCTGGCGCAAAGAATGCACTCATACAAACCGTCCAGCTTGCGCCGGTCCTCAGGACTCTGAAGCTGCTCAAGGTCTGGCAGCGGCTTCTTGGGGATTAAGAAGGGTTTACAAAGGAAAAATTTGTCCTGAAAATCGTTCAGATCCACAATCAGGTCCTTGATCAAAGGCATGGACGGGAGGGGCTGAATCACGACCGGGGTCTTGAGATCTTCAAGATGCGTTATGCATCCGAGCCTGTTGACGCCGTTAATGTTCAGCGCGTCCGAACCGCAGACACCCTCCCGGCATGAACGCCGGTATGCCAGGGTGCCGTCCTGCTCCCAGCGAATTTGATTCAGGCCGTCAAGGACCATCATCCCCGGACGGCGTATTTCCACCTCGTAATCTTGATAGTGAGGCTTTTTATCCTTTTCGGGATCAAAGCGAAGAATGGTGAAGGTAACTTTTCCCATATCAATACACTCTTTCCTTCGGTTCGAATGACTCGACGCTCAAAGGCTGAAGTCTGACCGGCTTGTAATCAAGCCGCACATCGCCATCCTCTGAAAGATAGGCCATGGTGTGTTTTAGCCAGTTCTGGTCGTCCCGGTCCGGGTAATCATCCCGAAAATGAGCTCCCCGGCTCTCAGTCCGCGCCAGCGCCGCTTCAACCACCACCTGAGCGATGTCCAGTATATGCCCTAATTCAACGGCTTCAATCAGATCCAGGTTATAGGTTAGACCGCGGTCATCCAGACCGATATTATGGTAGCGATCCCTCAGCTCGCTGATCTTTTCCTTCTGTTTGGTCAGGCTTTCGTCGGTGCGAAAGACCCCGCAGTTCTCATCCATTGACTCACGGAGATCCTGCATAATGGAGCCCATCCGTTCTGACCCGTTGGCGTTCAGCAGCCGATCCACTTCAGCCCGTCCCCGATCCCCGGCTGATTCGGTCAAAGGAATGAAATCCGGGAGGCTGTTTACGTATTCAACCATTTTCGCGCCGCCAACTTTTCCGAAAACAATGATATCGAGCAGTGAATTGGTCCCCAGCCGGTTGGCGCCGTGAACGCTGGCACAGGCCGCCTCACCGGCGGCGTAAAAGCCGGGCACCGTATCCTCAGGAGAGTCCATTGAACCCAGCGCAACCTCGGCGAACCGGTTGGTTGGTATGCCGCCCATGACATAGTGGGCCGTGGGACGGACCGGGATGGGCTCTTTGGTGCAGTCCACGCCGGCAAAGGTCTCAGCCAGTTCCATGATCCCGGGGAGGCGTTCCCGGATGATATCCTCATCTATTTCGTCCATCATGAGCAGGACATGGTCCTTTTTCGGTCCCACGCCCCGGCCCTCACGGAATTCCTGCATGATACCTCGTGAAACGATGTCCCTGGAGGCCAGGTCCTTGATCGTGGGCGCGTACTTGACCATGAAACGCTCATTTTCAGCGTTGACCAGGTAACCCCCCTCTCCTCGAACGCCCTCGGTGATCAAATTTCCCGCCCCGTAGATACCGGTGGGATGAAACTGTACGAATTCCAAGTCCTCGACCGGAAAACCGGCCCGCATGGTCAAGGCCAGGCCGTCACCGGTATTGATATGGGCGTTGGAAGTGTTCTGATAGAGCCGGGAATATCCGCCAGTGGCAAAAAGAACGGCCTTGGCATGAAAGACGTGAAACTCTCCGTGAACGATATCCCTGGCGAGGACCCCGTTTACCGCCCCATTATTGGTCAGGATTTCCAGAGCGTGAAACTCGGAAAAGAAATGAACCTCGTTCTTGAGGCACTGCTGGTAAAGCGTATGGAGCATGGCGTGTCCGGTCCGGTCCGCGGCGGCGCAGGATCGGCAGACCGCCCTTTCTCCGAAGTTCGAAGTGTGCCCGCCAAACATGCGCTGATAAATCTTGCCGTTTGGGAGGCGGGAAAAAGGCAGCCCCATGTGCTCCAGCTCGATTACCACTTCCGGGGCCATCTGGCACATATACTCAATCGCGTCCTGATCACCCAGATAATCGGAACCCTTGACCGTGTCGAACATATGCCAGTACCAGTTGTCCGGCTCAACGTTCCCCAACGTAGCTCCGATACCGCCCTGGGCGCTGACCGTGTGGGAACGAGTTGGAAAAACCTGTGAGATGACGCCTGTCCTGGCGCCCTTCGAAGCCTCCAGGGCGGCTCTCAACCCGGCGCCGCCGGCACCGACAATGATGATGTCATGCTTGTGGTAGATAGGTTTTTTCATTTCCATCACCCCTTAACCGCCGGGGCCTGATGCATGAGGATAATCAGGGTGCCGTAGAGAAACAGGACTATGGCCAGCAGCCAGTCAAGGGACAAAAGCAGGGTCCTTAAGCGAGGGTGATGAATGTAATCGTCAATAAGGATCTTGGCTCCGTTCATAGCGTGGTAAAGAGCGAAAAATAAAAAGCAGAAATAAAAAACCTTCCAGCTAGGATTGGCCAGGCGGGTCATTATGACCTCGTACTCATACTCTCCGCCTGAAATCAGGTGCAATATAATAAAATGCAGGCCCAGGATAAGGGCCAGCACCACACCGGAAATCCGTTGAAAAAGCCAGTCAAAAGCCCCGGTGCGTCCGGAAACGAAATTGAGGGCCATTCTCAGTTCTCCTCATAAAATCAATTTATCAGCAGTGTTTGAAGCATGGCGGCCCCGCCAATAAGAAAGAGGACGACGATAGCTATAAATGTTACCGCCAGATATTTAACGTACGATTCCTTATTGGCCATCGGTCCATAATCCATGAGCACGATTCGGATGCCGTTAAGGCCGTGAAAGAGGACTAGGCCCAGCAAGCCGATCTCCATAAGCCGAATCAAGGGACTTTCAAAGGTGTCCATAACGCGTTTGAATTCGGCTTCTCCCCGCATCAAGTGGGACAACACCCAGATATGCAGGATCAGGTAACCGGCGAGTCCCAGCCCGGAGAGGCGGTGAAGCACCCAGACCACAAACCCCGGATGCCAGCGATAATGTCTTTTAGGCTGATAAGCCTTCATTGTTTATTCCCTTTTTTATACCGCTTTTTGCCTTCCTCGTAGAGGTCCCTTCCGGCCAAATCATTTATGACCGTGGCCGGGAAATCCTCGACCGTGAGTTTGCGAACCGCTTCCGGCCCCAGGTCGGGGTAAGCGATAACCTCCACGGACTTGATGGCCAGACTCAGCAGCGCCCCGGCTCCGCCAACAGCGGCCAGGTAGACCGCGCCGTATTCGATCATGGCTTTTTTGACCTCCTCGGAACGGCGGCCTTTGCCGATCATGACCTTCAAGCCCAGTTTCAGTAAGGCCTCTGTATAGGCGTCCATGCGGTAGCTGGTCGTCGGTCCGGCCGCTCCAATAACCCGTTCGGGCCGGGCGGGAGTCGGTCCGACGTAATAGATTATCTGGCCGTTTAAATCCATGGGCAGAGGGTCACCCTGGTCTATGGCCTCAACCAGGCGTTTGTGCGCCGCGTCGCGGGCGGTGTAAACAGTGCCAGAAAACAGAACCAGGTCACCGGCCTGAAGCGGTTCCAGATCGGCGCGCCTTAACGGGGCCTGGAGGCGGTGGGTGACTGTCATAAGACGGCCTCGGCGTGACGGCTGGCATGGCATTGGATGTTAACCGCCAGGGGAAGAGAGGCAATGTGGCAGGGCATGATCTTCAAATTGACGGCCAAAGCCGTGATCCGGCCGCCAAGCCCCTGCGGCCCGATTCCCGTGTTGTTGACCGCTTCGAGCAGTTCAGCTTCCAGGGCGGCCGCTTCAGGGTCCGGGTTGGGCTGGCCAATCGGCCTCAAAAGCACCTTTTTCACTTCCCGGGCGGCAAGTTCGAAGCTGCCTCCCAGAACGACGCCCACGATAATTGGCGGACATGGGTTTGGACCGGCTTCCTCCACGGTCTGAACGACCTTCTCCTTCACCCCGGCCCATCCGGCGGAGGGAGTAAGCATAAAAAGGCGGCTCATATTCTCACTGCCTCCGCCCTTGGGCATGGCCACCAGCTTGAGACGGTCCCCCGGAACGACCTCGACATGAACGATAGCGGGCGTGTTGTCGGCCGTGTTTTTTCGGGTTAATGGATGGCAGACCGATTTGCGAAGATATCCCTCATCATAGGCCTGGCGCACCCCTTCTTCCAGGGACGCGGCCAGTTCACCGCCCTTTACATGAACTTCCCGGCCAAGCTCGACGAAGATAATGGCCAGGCCCGTATCCTGACAGATTGGAATGCGGTGCTCTTTAGCCAGGGCGGCGTTTTCCAGCAGACGCTTGAAGATATCCCGCCCCACAGGAGACTCCTCCGCGTCTTTCGCTTTTTCAAAGGCTTTAATTACGTCAGGACTGAGGACAAAGTTGGCTTGAAGGAAGAGGTTTTTGATAGTCTGGCGAATGAGGTCTGCTTCTATCTCACGCACAACGAATTGAACTCCTCTGCGGCCTAACCCTTTTATCGCGGTCAGGCTTAAGATCCGAAAAGATTATAGGCTCATGACCGGGGCGATGCAATGACTTTTTAAAAAATTACTTTCATTTTTCAAACAGCCCCTTCACGTCCTCCTTAAGGATTTTGCCCATCTGGTTCTTGGGAAGTTCATTGACAAAAATAACCTTTTTGGGGCATTTCCAGTCAAGGAGGTTGCTTTTCAAATGGGCCTTGATCTGATCGGCGGTCAGGGTTGAGCCGGGATTTAGTATCACGGCCGCCACAACCTTTTCGCCCCAGGTGGGGTCGGGGAGACCCACGACTGAGGACTCACGCACGCCGTCCAGCGCATCGATGACCTGCTCGATCTCCCTGGGTGATATATTCTCCCCCCCGGAAATGATGATATGCTTGATACGGTCGCTCAGGAAGTAGTAGCCCGCTTCGTCCACGCGTCCAAGGTCTCCCGTCCTGAACCAGCCATCGACAAAGGCCTTCTCCGTCTCCTCAGGCCTCAGCCAGTAACCAGGGGTGATTCCCGGTCCCTTCAGCCAGAGTTCACCGGTCTGTCCGGGGGAAACATCTTCAAGGGATTCGGGGTCAATCACCCTGACTTCAAGCTCAGGCAGAGGCAGGCCGATGGAACCGGGAACCCTTTTGCCTCGTATCGGGTTGGAAAAGTTCATGCCTGTCTCGGACATCCCCTCACGTTCCACCGGTTCGTGATTAAAGACCTCCTTGATGCGCGAAAAATCCTTGGCCAGCAAAGGAGCCGACCCGGAAGTCAGAAGCCTCAGGTGAGAAAAATCCGCCTTTTTAGCCGGGGCGCGTTCGATCAGCCGGGAGTACATGGTCGGCACGGCCATAAAAATCGAACAGGCCAGCTCCCCCTCTTTTTGAGACAGTGCGTCGAGCACGGCGTCCGCATCAAAGGCGTCGAGCATCACCATGGACGCGCCTTTCAGCAGGCAGGTGTGCAGGGCAAAACACAGCCCGTGCGCGTGAAACAGGGGGAGGGCGTGACACAGGGTGTCGGCCTCGCTAATTTCCCAAATCCTGATGATATTCTGCGCGTCATGGCTCAGGTTCCCCTGAGTCAAAACCGCCCCCTTGGGCTGACCGGTCGTGCCCGAGGTAAAAATAATCACCCCCGGATCAGCAGGACTCAATTCAGGGGGCGACTCAAACGCGGGTTTCTGATCCGCCCGATCGGGCCTTTCATAAGACAGGCCGGGATCAAATGTGATCAAAGGCAGGCCGGGATCGATTTCCCTGATCATCTCGGCCTGATCAATTCCGGCGACTGTCAGTTTGGGGGTGGTTACATTGAGGAAATACTCAACCTCCCTTTTTTTAAAGGCGGGGTTTAAAGGCACGCTGATGGCCCCGTTCTTCATGACGGCCAGATGAGTGATGACCCAGTCGACGCACTTTGGCAGAAAGAGAACCACGCAATCCCCCTGCCTGAGCCCCATCTCGGATAATTCCCTGGCCATGATATCCGAATCCTGGCCCAGATCGTTAAATGACAGGCGCGTTTCCACCTTCCCTTCCTTGACATAGGTCAGGGCGCGCTTTTGACCCATCTTATGAAAAGCTTCCCTTATAAGTGAGATCAGGGGCTGTCTTATTATTTTTTTCTCAGGCCAAATTGAATGAAGCTTGTCAGGCATCGCTTTTATCTCATCTTAATTACAATTTTAGATTCATCTCCAAATTAGTTGATGATATTTAACGGTCAAACCCGCCCTTTCCTCTGGTTCCCAAGCTCCAGCTTGGGAATCCAGTCAGGGTGATCCAGTCAGGGTGATCGCGTTCCCAAGCTGGAGCTTGGGAACGAGTAGAAAATACTATTTTTTATTTTTTTTCACTCGATAACCCAACCGTATCAAAGGAGGATGAAATTGACAAACGCATTCCGGCGTTTTGAACTTATAACGGCGGATCAAGATTCACCCTTACCCCCCTTCCCCGCTGGATATAAACAACTCCGGCCTTGTCTCCCTTAACTTTGACAAAAAATCCCGGCCGGACTTACGAGAGTATTCGAAGAAATGATCGATCCTGTCTTTCGTTGAATTGAGAGGGATCTCGCACCCTGAGGCCAGGATGAAACCGCTTCCCCCGGCCGCCGTCTCAAGACAGTCGTTGATACTGCTTTCCATTTCCTCCCGGCTTGAAGTGGCGAAGTGGACAGTCGGAACGTTACCCATGATCGTAACCTTACCCTGGGACAGGTCTACCAGTTTCTTAAGGGACGATGGGGCGTCGAGGCTGATGAAGTTGATGCCGGTGTCGATGATATCTTCCATGATGGGGTCGATAAACCCGCAAACATGGAGGCTCATCGGAGCCCGTTTAGCCATAAAATAGTCCTGAAGCTCCTTATGATAGGGACCTATGAATTCCCGGTATATCTTCGGTGAGATCAGGCTGCACGAAGCCGAGGCTTCGCCCAGAGAAGGGGAGAAACCCGCCTCGATCAAGGCGTCGCCCATGGCCCGAACCACTTCGGTGGTGAACTTCATCAGTTCGTGAACGAACTCAGGATCCAAAATCGTATCCATTAGAAGCTGTTCCGCTCCCCTGGTCTGAATGGCGATGTTCCATGGTCCCGAATGTCCCAGTCCCATGGTAGCCGTTTTTGACACCTCGGAAAAGACCCTTTCGCACAATTCAAAGAAATATGGTATGCGGCCGTCTTTTTTGGGATCAGGCACCTTCAGCCCGGCCAGCCTTGATGCATCCTCGAGGATGGGCGCTTTGGGGTGAGAGATATTATCTTCCGGAAACTCCATTTCGCATCCAATGGCCTCGGCCTCCAAAAAAATATCGTTATATACAATGAGGCTGTCGGGGCGGAATCGATCATAGAACGCCAGATGCGCTTCGGCGCTCTTTTTTGCGTCGTTCAATATCTCCTTGATTGAATAATCGGTGAGCCTGGAACAGTAGGGCCCAACCAGGACCGTTGTCGGGAGCCGGTCCGCGTGCCGTCTTTTTAAAGCGGATATCATGTATTGCCTGCCGGTAAGTTCCTGCATAGATTACTCTCCTTCATGTCCAATCTGTGGAGCGGAAACCCGCTCTTTAAAAGTTCAAAATAAGATTCTCCAAACCCTTCCTGATGAAAAATTTTAGCGTTTGATCCGTGAGGAGTTATTGATTTTCCAGCACCTCGATCATCGCGGCTATATTCTCCGGCTTCGCGTCGCCCGGTATGGCGTGTGGCTGAAAGGGATCGAAGATATCTACACTGACTTCAATCAGGTCAGGCAGTATGCTGTCCACCTCCATAGATAAATAAACCCTGTCTTCATTCGGAACATATTTTTGACAACCACTCTAATACTTCATCCCTGGCAGATTGAGCGAAGCGGTGTTGCCTCCGTCCACGGGCAGGGCCTGCCCGGTGATATAGCTGGCCTCATCGCTGGCCAGAAAGAGGATGGCCGCCGCGACTTCCTCGGGCCTGCCATAACGCCTCATTTCACAGCGGTAGCCCAATTTCGACTCCTTGCCCGCTTCCCGCGCGAAATCAAAAACCGGCTTGGTCATGCCTGTTTCGATCAAGCCCGGACAGACGGCGTTGACCCTCACGTTGAACCCGCCAAGATCACAGGCCGCCGTCTGAGTAAAGCTGATAATCGCGGCCTTGCTGGCCGAATAGGCGTTTGTGCCTGCGCCAGCGCGAATTCCGGCCACGGAGGAGGTGTTCACGATACTGCCGGATTTTCTTTCCTTCATGTGCGAAGCGATGTGCTTGGTGGCGAATACCGCTCCCATGACATTGACCTCCATAACCTTTCTCCACGCTTCACCGTCCTCTTCTTCAAGGCTGGGAGATCCGCCGGCGATCCCGGCGTTGTTGCATAAAATATCCACCTGGGAGTATGTGTCGAGGGTAAGGTCGATAAGCGCTTTCACCTCTTCCTCGTTTGACACGTCTGTTTTCTTCATGATGGCCTGTCCGCCATCCTTACTTATTTGATCCACTATTCCGGTCAGCGCCGCCTCGCTTATATCGGCCAGGGTCAGCCTGGCCCCTTCATTGGCAAACAGGAACGCGGCCGCCCGGCCAATTCCGCTGGCCGCTCCGGTGATAATGGCAACCTTGCCTTCCAATCGTCTATGACCTGTCATAACCATCTCCTTCCTTAATTTTTATAAAAAACATAACGATTCCATTATAGATTTCAGTATTTAAACAGTATACGGTTTTTAATTATCGGCTGACCTGTATCATTGGCAGATCACCTGATGCCCGTTTTTATTGAGCCGCGCAGCGGCGGCCTGGGCGATGGCGTGATTGAAACTCAGTTTATCCGGATGAGCCAGTATTACTGAAACATTCATTTGTCAACCCTTCATCTGCCACACACATAACACATCCAGGACAAAAACTCCACGGCTGGCATTGAAGCGATGACCAGAAATATTTTTTAAAATAATAATTTTTTGGCTGAGAATTCAATGAATCTGATGACTAAAAAGACCGCCCGGCCCTTTCAGGGACCGCTTCCAGAAGCCTGTTGAGTTCCTCATCCTGATAATGAAATCCCCGCACAATCTTTTGGGTTCCGGGTGAGAGCCTCCGGTAACCCCAAGCGCTTCGCCGCAGGGATTCTTCCCAGCCATGACGCTGAAAATAAAGAGGCAGATTGACTTCAAAATAGGAAAGGCTGTCCGCTTCTTTGAGAAGGTCAGATCGCCGGCCGCCGCCTGTTTCGTGCTTTGAGACCAGGCGGTAAACCTCGTCAGCCACGTTCGGGGGCACCTCGCACTCGGCCATAATGGTCCTCAATATCTGAGCGCTGTGTAAGGCATGAGCGGTTTTGAAGGCGTTGAAATCCTCGTAATCGGCTTTTTGCGCCCGAGACGCCTCAATGGCGCGGTCGATGTCATGGCCGAGTGCGGCAATGATAAGGGCCTCATCGGCCTCAGGTTCCAATTGCAATAGCCATTTGAGGGTATTTTGGGAATGAATCGGGTCTTCAGGGACAGGGGATTTGGCAATGACAGCCTGAATCTTTTGCTTGGCGCGGCTCAGGCTATCCATGACGCTGAAATACCAGAACACGCCGTACGGTTTCCGCGTTCATAAGCACCGCGATCACTAGGAGGGTGAAAAACGGCTGGTTGAGCAAAGTCCCTAAAAAAATGAAAAACACCCTTACGTCCCGCCCCAGACGCGGCCAGCGGCCGGTCTTTAATCGCCCAAGCGCCATGGCGTCGTATTTATCGGCGGTATAGCTAAGCATGAAGGAGCCGATGATGGCGAAAAATCCGGCGAACAAGGCTGCTTCCCTGTCATTTCCGGCGTAGGCATGCCAGGTCAGCCCGAACAAAAGGAGCGCGTCCGCGTAGCGGTCCAGCACCGCGTCAAACCATCCGCCAAACGGGGTCGCCTTGAATTTCAGCCGCGACACTTCTCCATCACAGCCATCTAAAATTGAGGCCAGCTGGGCTAGTACCCCTCCCGCGGCAAGGGTGACATATCCGTTGATAATAAACATACAGGCGGCCAGGAGGGAGAATATAAACGAGACGAGCGATATCTGATTGGGCGTGATGGCGGTTTTTACCAGATATCTGGTAATTCTCGATGAAAGCGGGCGGTTGATGTATCTGGCGACCGGACCGTCGGTGGGTTTGTCTTTCAAATGATTAAGGAGGTATTTTTCCGCCCTGTCAAGGGTCCGGGGGTCATCCACGTCGATCCAAAAAGCATTTTCATTAACAAAGGCGTTTACCTTGCCCCTGGCCGCGAGACACCTCATACCGCCGGACAAGGTACTGTCGTTATGTTTAGATATGCTCTCTGTGATTCCGTCAAAAATGGCCGGAGTGCTCAGGAATATCCCCATATCAAGCGCGTTGAACCGCTCGATTTTTTTACCGATGTTTACGATTTTCCCATTTGTAATTTCCACCTTGGTCGCGTCTTCCAGATTGACAAAACGGTTGCTCTCGTCGAGGTCAACGGCCAGGGTGACTTCATCGTCCCCGAGGGGCTGCTGTTTCAGCCTTATTAAAATATCCGCATCGAAAAGGTGATCCGCCATTAACAGGACGAACTTATTCTCAAGATACTGCCTGGCTTTGAGAACCGAAAGCCCGTTCTCTTCATTCCACGCTTCATTGGTGATATGTGTGAGTTTTTTTATGGGGCACTTGCCGGTCAGGTCGTTTAAAAAACGACTCACCTTTTCGCCTTCGTAGCCGGTGACTACGTAAAAATCGTCCAATCCGGCTTCGAGGGCTGAACGTATTACCCGCTCAAGAAGGGGCAGGCCCAGGATAGGAACGAGGGGTTTAGGATGACCTTTTTGCCAAAGTCTGCTTCCCTTCCCTGCGGCGATGATCAGACACTTCATCTACCCTCTCCATCCGGGTTCCGTTAATAAAGGCCTCAGTCATTCTAAAGGCTTCATCATCGGTATATTGCCTCGGTGGATGCTTCATGAAATAAGCGGCGGGCGCATAAAGGACGCCTCCTTCACCACGGTCCAAAGCAAGCTTGCAGCAGCGGATAGCGTCGATGGCCACTCCCGCTGAATTTGGAGAATCTTCTACAGAAAGCCTGAGCTCCAGGTTCATGGGCACGTCTCCGAACATCTTGCCTTCCATTCGGATGAAGCACACCTTGTTGTCCTTTTGCCAGGGAACGTAGTCGCTGGGCCCGATGTGGATATTTTCATCGTCCAGCCGTTCGCCCGCCACAGACTGCACAGCTTCTGTTTTGGATTCTTTTTTGGATAGAAGGCGGTGGTGGTTGAGCATGTTCAGAAAATCGGTGTTGCCGCCTGTATTGAGCTGGTAGGTTCTTTCGAGCTTAACTCCTCTTTTTCTGAATAGATCGGTCAGGATTCGATGAGTGATTGTGGCGCCGATCTGGGCTTTGATGTCGTCGCCGATGATAGGAATGTTTTTTTCTTTGAAACGCTGGGCCCAGGAAGAATCACTGGCAATGAAGACCGGCATGCAGTTTACCAGGCCCACACCGGCTTCCAGGGCGCATTCGGCGTAAAACCTGACCGCTTCCTCAGAACCGACCGGAAGATAATTCAACAGAACCTCAGCGCCGGATTCCTTCAGAACCCCGATGATTTCCTCTCGGCTCGACTCCGGTTCGTCACTCAATATAAAAGTACATTTACTTGGATAGCCCCGCATGTGTTCTGAACAGCCATCCAGAATTTGTCCCATTTTGACCGTGGTCCCGGTCCTGGTTATATCGTCACAAAACACAGCGGTACAGTTGGGTTCGGCAAAAATGGCTTCAGCCACGTCCTTCCCGACCTTGCGTTTATCAATGTCAAACGCCGCGACCACCTCGATATCAAAGGGTTTATACCCGTTGATTTCCCAGTGCATTAATCCAATGGCGTCATTTTCACCTTTATTCCCGTAATAACTAATTCCCTGGATCAAGGAACTAGCGCAGTTTCCCACTCCTATAATACCTATCTTAATACAGCTCATTAAATGTTTCCTCCTTAGGGTAACAATTCAATCCAAGATTAGCTCATAGGAAAAAACGGCTGATGAAATTCGACCTTCAGAATCATTTCTTTGCAGAGTGCTGGCGCATTGAAGGAAGATATCTTCTGAAATTCTGATAAACAAAATTTATGTGGGCCGTCCTCTAAAAAGCCAATTGAAAATATAAGCAATTTCAATTCTTAACTTTTTTTCATTTAAACATAAACCACATAACCAATATCAAAGCAATAGGAGTTTACCTGTAGTGGCCCCGTAAAGTCAAGACGATTTTAGGCGGCTTTTAGTGTAATCTCCAATTCATTTTGTTCATTAATAAAAACCTGGCCATTTCCCCATGCCCGGCGATACTCGTTTGGACTCAAGAAGGCCAGGACACAAAGGTTGTACATCATCTCAGCCAGCAATAGCTTATGCTCATATTGTACCACGCTTAAGGCTTAGAATGATTACCAAAGTATTTTCCATTTGAGGCGGAATTAAAGAGAATAGAATACTTTATTGAGACTTTATTGAGACCTCTGCAAAACCAGTAATTTTGTTGAAATCGCGGAAGGCGAAAATTTAACCCGCAGGAATATTACCAAGTATTTCGAGGACTTAAATTTGAGCCTGACAAAGAGATCAGCTAAAGGACGAAGTTCTACAGAGGTCTCTAAATGCAATTTATCTAAAGCTATGGGCGATAGAGGCAAAAATGACCGGCGTTCAGGAGGGTTGGTATGTCCAGAAATATTTATAGCAATTTATTTTGTTTACATTTCCGGGCGAATGTAAGGCGCTTCCTGCCGTGCCAGAATAATAATTCGAGCACTTTTATTATCAAGAATTTTAACGCTCAGT
>JAFDLS010000234.1 GCA_019306365.1 Deltaproteobacteria bacterium | reverse complement strand
TTGAGATAGCTTCTAATAAATAGAGACATTGAAAAAAACAGAAGTGTTGCGATTCGTCTTAATGATTTGCTATACTTCGTCTTTATGACGGGGTGGAATTTTCGATGAAAAAGATATTCATTAATGTGGTTATATCTTTAAATTTGATATTAATTTGGGGAGTACTGCTCATTCTGATCATTACACCTCCCCTTTTTCTCATAGCCCGTGTTTCTGGTGCAAAGTTGTTCTAAAAGGATGTTTTTTCAATGTCTGTGTCGAAGGAAAAGACAGGGCAGATCCAAGAGAACCTTATATTTTTATGCCCAACCACTCCTCCATCTTCGATCATTTAGTGCTTTTGGCTTATCTCCCCGTATCCTTCCGCTATGTGGGCAAGGAAGAGATTTTTTCTCTACCTTTTTTCGGTTGGGTTTGCACCCATGCCAGTCGTTCCAGGCCGAGAGAAGGAATCCTTACTTTGGAAAAGACGGCCGAAATCATAAATGACGGGGTGAGCATAGTCATCTATCCGGAAGGAACCCGCAGTAAGGACGGGCAGATTCATAAATTTAAAAGAGGCGGATTTCTTTTAGCCGTAAAGACCGGACACCGCATAATACCTGTTAGTATCAGCGGAGCTCAGCGAATTATGCCGCCCGGTTCGATCAAGGTTGTACTCGGCCAGCCAATCTCCACAAATGGTGAAGGACGGGCCGAACAAGCTGAACTCATGGAAGAAGTGCACAAGGTGATTGAGGCCAATTATGATCCTGAATATGGCGCGAGGGAATGAATAGAACCGACGGCGCTCAAAAATAAGGGATTCACCCACTGCATATAAATTAAATAAAAAAGTGAGCTCATTAATCTGAGTGTCTGCCAGTGGAAACGAATTGTCTTAACCTGAATGCGAAGTAAATTACTGAAAAAATATAAGCTGGCAGATAAAGCCACCACGCAAATGGATTTGGAAGACCATCGCGCGGCACGCCATCGGGAAAACGGATAATATTCTTCCAATCCCAACAAAAAGCGGTAACCATAAGCAGCCCGCAAAATAGTTCAATAGTCCAATCATACCAGCGCCAGTTGATCAAGTATCCCTTATTATCATAGAAAATCATTAACGAACCCGCGATTGTCATTGCCAGAGCGATTAAAATCGGCGTTATCACCGGGCTGACCCATGGTAGAGGAATGAAAAAAAGAAGATCCCATGTCATGAGGTTTTCGGGCCAGCCGATCATGACCCTAAGCCACAGGTAGTAGAAAACATCCCAAACCCCAAAAGCGATTATGAAAAAACAAACCTTTTGCAAGGCGTTCCTCCCGGAAGCCCAGCTTAATGCCGCAAGCATGATGATCGTCGCCGCCTCGCGCCCAAACTCAATGCGGCCAAGCTCATCAAAAACTCGTTTACCATCCACCCAAACCGTTACTATGGGAAATTCAAAGGAACCATTAAAGTAGATCTCACGGAGATAAACCACAACAGCACTTTCAACCCAGGCGAACGCGGCCGCAAAAATCACAACCCAAATCCAGGGCCAAAACGCTTCTTGCGACGAATTTTTAATGGCGGTATCTTCGATGTTCATTGTGTGAACTTACGTCCCCTTAATCAGTGCTTTAAAGCCAACCGTAACAGCCGATTGAAAGCGCTAGAGTGACAGCCGGAAATATGTCCCTTTAAGTTAAGGCCTTTCATTGGATTTTCAAAGACCCTGAAGGCAGTAATGGTGCAGGCAATCGAGAGGATGTTTTGGTGAGTGTCAAACAGTCCCTCGTAAGTGGGACAATCAAACTCCATAGATAGATGATCCCTGTCTTCAATCGGAACGAATTTTTGATGATCACCCTATTCATTCATGAAAAACTTTAAAATGCGATCCGGGAGGCTTTCCCTTTTACTTCGCAAAGCCTCGATTAAAACCATCTGCTTTTCAGCCAAATCACTGGCTTCACTGGCGAGCCGCGCCAGACGGGTAAGCAACTCCTCATAGCGGGTTTTCTCAATGATCATAAATTTTTCCGAATCAAATTCTTTTCCCGAGGTCAAACTGGTTTTTACTCTTTTAGTTTTTCTTTTTTTTAATTCTTGTAACTGATTGATCTCATCGAGTTTAAGGAAAGAACGATTTCTCTTTTTAACGAGAGATAATTTATTCTCATTAATGTACGTATAAATGGTTCTCCTCGACACATCTAAAATCCGAGCTCCTTCATTAATCCCCACCAGGCCCTCGGCTTCATCACGCATTCGGAACCTCCTTTCTTAAATATCTTTAATAAAGCTAGCGAGTTACATATATTTATTGTATCCCGGGAAAAAACATATGTAAAGCGCTTAAATAGGCACGCAATTATTCATTACAACGGATAAAATATTACCCGGAGTGTTTGTTTCTAAGTTATTGAAAGGCTGTTCTTCTTGACACACCTGCACACTGATTCCTATACTACCCACCGTGATAAAACAATTCTTAACCACGGGAGATAAAATCGATGAGTGAAAATCCACTGCACGTTATAATGAACGCGAAGTCAGTAGCCTTTTTTGGCGCTTCAAATAATCCATTGACAATGGGCACCCACCAGATTACCCATCTCATCAATGAATCGTTTGAAGGCACGGTTTGGCCGATTCATCCAAAAGAAAAGACCGTCCTGGGCGTAAAGGCCTATAACTCCGTGGCTGACCTCCCTGAAACGCCAGAACTCGCTGTCATTGTGGTTCCGACCCATATTGTAACTGAAATCCTTGACCAGTGCGGGCAGAAAGGAATCAAGCGCGCCGTGATCATCAGCGGCGGATTCAAGGAGCGCGGAGAGGAAGGTGAAAAGCTTGAGATAAAACTGAAGGAGGTGGCCAGGAAGCACCAGATTCGTTTTGTCGGTCCCAACTGCATCGGTGTAATAAACGCTCACCGAAAATTCAATCTAACTGTCTACCCCTATCTGACAGGGCCGGGGCCAATGGGAGTCCTTAGTCATTCAGGCACATACGTGACGCAGGTTATACCCTATCTCGCCAAGCGAGGCATTCGTTATTCAAAAGCGGTCAGTCTTGGCAATGAAGCTGACATTGACCTGGTGGATGCTCTCGAATACCTGGGTCAAGACCCGGAAACAAAAGCTATCGCGCTGTATATCGAATCTATCAGGCGCGGCAGGGAGTTCGTGGAAACAGCCCGGCAGGTCTCTTTGAAAAAGCCTATCGTGGCCTATTATGTGGGCGGTACCGAGGCTGGAGCAAGGTCAGGCTCCAGTCACACCGGAGCTATGGGCGGAAATGACATTATCCATGATTTCGCTTTCCGTCAGTGCGGAATCATAAGAGCCCCCACCGTTGAGCGTCTTTATGACTGGGCCTGGGCATTGGCGACAACGCCGACTCCTAAAGGCCGCCGTGTCGGCATCATCAGTCATTCCGGCGGCCCGCTTACGTCCATGGCCGACGCATGCGCCCGTAACGATATTGAGGTGCCTTTGTTCACGCCAGAGACACAAAACAAGCTGGCCAGCTTTGTTCCCAAAACAGGCTCCACGGCCAACCCGGTGGATTTTACCTATAGCACCAATATCAACGACATGCTCAATACCGTTCCCAACATAGTTTTTGAAGCTGAAGAAGTTGACGCGATATTAATCCACGGCATAGGAGGCTTTGGGCTGATAAAAGATATGGGACAGGATGCGCTTGGTATTTTGCCAATGGACTTTTCAAAACTGGAATCAGAGATGGCCAAGATGCATCACGGAATAATCGCGTTACAAAAAGAAAAGTCATACCCTGTGATCACCGCTTCATTCACTGATCATACCGACGCCGCGGTAAATTACCTTTTAAAGAACGATGTCCCCTTCTACTCTACCCCGGAACGAGCGGTGTTGGCCATGTCTGCCGTGATGCGATACGCTGAATGGAAAAGAAACCAAATAAAAATTTCCCAGGGATCGGGTTCAGATCAATAGAGATTTACTAACAAAAGGTTCAAGACGGCCAGCCAGGCCAGCTGGCAATTATCTAGGTGGCATGGATATCTATCTAAGGCGCGCTAAAGTTGAGCGGTATTTCGATAACACCCAAACTTGATAGTGGAAATAATAATAAGAAAGTGCCATTTAGAGTCTTCCTGATCCCTCTCTTTCTATTGGCCGGCACCTTTTTCCTTAACTTCATGGCACGGATCATCCCAGCGCCCTTGATGCCTACGATAGAAAGAGATTTAAGGATAGATCACGCCGAGGCCGGGTCACTATTTTTAAGGTTCTTCTCCAAAAGAGTTGGTGAATATGAGATTTAGCGTGCAAAGTTTTTAAATCATTTAAACAAGTTATACAGTTAATAATGTTTTTCTTATTCTTGAACACATATATCAGCGAAAGGGAGTTGATAAACATAATGCACTGGCCGG
>JAFDLS010000033.1 GCA_019306365.1 Deltaproteobacteria bacterium | reverse complement strand
CTGGTTGTGGATTGGGCGGAAATCCAGGCCCAACCTGCTTGTCATGAACCCGCATATGGTTTACGATTGTTAAAACCGCGTGATTGGCGCTTTTTTCTAAAACCGTCTGATTTTTTAATGGAAAAGGTGGGGGTTAAATGCCGCGAGATACCTTTGTGACCATTGATGACATTCCCGTGATGTACGTGGCCGGGGAGAAAGGCAGACCCATACCTGAACAGGCCCCTGAAGCCTTCAGGGAACTGGAGGCGAAACTGCCTTCTCTTAAAGGTAGAAAGTTTTACGGGGTTGAATTTGCCGGCGAATATCGCGCTTGTGCGGCCATCCTCGCTGCCTCACCCTGCATGGGTCATTCCAGGCGGAAAATATGTCAGGAGAAAGATTAAGGATTGGGAAGAAAATATTGATCTGCTAATGCTCGCGTTCGAAGCGCTTGTAAAAGAAAATGATATTGATCCTGACCGGCCTTTCATTGAATACTACAGGAGTCAGCGAGAGCTTTTCATAATGGTTCCCGTGAAATAATCAGTCAGGCGCGAGGTTAGCGTCTTTTTTGCTCATAAAACTTCTTATTTTTCTTCTCGTTCCAACATTTCGAAGTTTTTCACGAACTGCCCGATCTGGACGCCTAAATAGATGCATTCCACGCCGCCCAGGCAGGCTTCCGCGTCTTTTTTATCGAGAAAGGTGTGAAGCTTGAAGTCGTCCTTTTCCAGTTTTATTATCCAATACTCCTTTTCCGGTTTGTATTCCATATCCAGGTTAAGGTTGTGATCCCCAATTTCCGGGTACATCCCTATGAGCTTTTCAGCCAGGTCGGCAACGCTATCTTCCATGGTGAACCTCCTGTGTATAGTATTTGTTTTGGGTGGATTAAGGTTACTAACATAAAAAATAACAAATATTCAATACCTGTCAATGCGTTTCCTTTTTTTGAAACTGTCGATTTTACAGGAGAATCCTTTTCGCTTTACCAGGTTTTTTTCAATGCTCTGACCTCGGGTAAAAACCGCTTTTACTATCTCATTCAGGTGGACTGGGAGTTTTCACTATGCTAAAATGTTTAATAATCAAACAACGCCGATAAGGTTTGCGGAAGCGCTTGCTTCAAAACTTATCCCCTAAATTAACCGGGAGGAGGAAATTTGATGAGTCAGGTAATTATTTACGGAAAATCCGGCTGACCTCACACGGATGAAGCCAGGTCGGCTTACGGTGATGGGGCCGCATATTATGATGTGAAAAAGGATCCGCAGAAACTGGACGAAATGCTTAAACACAGCGACGGCAAAAGGTCTGTACCGGTTATTGTGGAGGGTGGCAAAGTAACCATCGGATTCGAGGGAGGCACCTGAGGCGTGTAAGCCAGTGAGTTCACTGGCAAAGAAGAAATAGGCATCAGGCATATATTGTTTTATTTATTTTCAGCCGATGTTTGCGGTTTTTTAGAAGGTCTGCTCATTTCCGGCTAGAGCGTTTGTCATAAATAAGTTCCGTTTGACTTAGGGGCAGGAGGAAATACAGTTTTGGCCATTTTCCTAAGCTACCTTACGATAAACGCCAAAACATCATTTAATTGCCGCCTGTTATATCATGCCAGCCGCTGTTAGAGACTTGATTTAGCTTAATAATCAAACGAAATATTATTCTGGCAATTGCTATAGTCGCAGGCAGGAAAAGGAAAACGCCATGAGTGTAAAGGACGAAATTGCGAAAGGTCAGGCCATTACCCTGAAAGGTCACATTCAGTATATGGATGATTCCGTGGTGAGTAAAACCATTATCGATAAAGAAACGGGCAGCCTGACCTTGTTTGCCTTTGATGCCGGTCAGGGGTTGAGTGAACATACCGCTCCGTTTGACGCGATCGTGGAGATATTGGATGGCGAGGCAAAGCTCAATATCGGCGGGCAGGAAATAACGGCACAGGCCGGACAGATAGTGGTTATGCCGGCCGATGTTCCGCATTCACTTCGGGCTGAAAAAAAATTTAAGATGATGCTAAGCATGATACGTTCTTAAACTTTTTTACTTCTAAAAAAAAGGACCGGACGATTATTTCGCCTGGTCCTTTTTTTATACTTTCAAGAACTTTTTATTTAAAAGTTCTTGTATTTTTTTTACAGCTGAAGGTTTTCAATAACAGTCGCCACACCCAGACCGCCGCCGCAGCAGGATGCGAAGATTCCATATTTGCCGCCGTTGCGGATCAGGTAACGCATAGCCCACATACCGATCCGAGCTCCCGAAGCGCCGTTGGGGTGACCGATGGAAACCGCGCCGCCGTAAGGGTTCCATTTTTCCATGTCAACCTTGCCGCCTGTCTGGTTTTCGATCTCTTTGATAACAGCCAGGTTCTGGACGGCAAAGGCCTCGTTACACTCCATGACATCAAAATCAGAAAGCTTCAATCCGGCTCGCTCCATAGCCTTGGGCATGGCATAAGCCGGGGCGATACCCATGATTTTCGGGTCGACGCCATAATCCGCGCCGGCAAGCCACTTGGCCATTGGTTGATAACCGAGTTCTTTTGCTTTTTCCGCGGTCATCATCAAAACAAAAGCGCTGCCGTCGTTGCGGCCCGATGAGTTACCCGCTGTCACTGTTCCGCCTTCTTTAAAAGCGGGTGGAAGTTTGGCCAACCCTTCAAGAGTCGTGTCAGCGCGAGGTTGTTCGTCCACATCGAATACGAATTCGGGGGTTTTTCTGGTTGCGGGGAACGTGATCGGAATAATCTCGTCTTTAAAATACCCGGCGTCCTGTGCCGCTTTAATCCGCATCTCGCTGTTGTAAGCAAACTCATCCGAGGCCTCACGCGGAATATTATACATTTCTTGCAGGTTCTCAGCGGTCAGACCCATACCAATGCATTCCTCCGGAACCGGGGAAAGCATCTGGGGAAGGGGCATAGGCGCGTTGAGACGATACGGTTGGAGAGACATGGAAAATTTCGCGGCAGTTTGGCTGTAAGATTCCATCCCGCCGGCGATAATGATGTCCGCCTGGTTTGCGAGGATCTTCCAGGCCGCGTGATTGATGGAATCAATCGCAGAACCGCATTGCATCTCAATATAAGAAGCGGATGTTTCATACGGAAGCCCCGCATCAAGCATGGCCCAGCGCGCTGGGTTTCCCGAGCGAGAGCACCCAATGGCAGACCCTAAGAAAACACTATCCACATGAGCTTTCTCGTGGATTTTTGTCTTTTCGATCAAACCTTTGATACCAATACCGGCCAGCTTGGAGGCAAAGATATCCCTGATCGTTCCGCCCATTCGGCCAAAGGCGGTGCGCATTCCCTCTACAAATACAACTTCTCTTTCAGCCAATTTTTTTAGTCTCCTTTCATATAGAGCTAAGTTTTCTGCTTTTTAGACATAGTCGCATGACCAAGCCACTATAGGCAAAAGCCATTTAAGTGTCAAGAATGAAAATTTTCAAAAGGGTATCTTGAGTTTTAAGCAAATGGAAATACGTATTATCCTGAGGCGGGTGTAAAAATTCATAGCCGTAACCGGTTTAATTTCTGCAAAATGGCTCAAGGGGGATTACCCCGCAGGTTAAATAAACCTTTTATCTCTAAGGTTTGTTTGCCGTAACCTGCCTGCCCGGGATGGATCCGGGCAGGGTTGGCTGAGCCATCTCAATGACGCTCATTGACTTCCATTTACCGCCGAGAAAACGAAATAAAAACGCTATACCCAGGAGACACACCCATATCGTGAAAATGGTCCATGCCGTATAGAGGCCTCTGTTCATGATCCCCAGGGTAATATAAGTCGGGAGAGCGAGGCCCAATAAAGAAAAGGCAATAACCATAAACATTACGAAACGAGTATCTCCGGCGCCCTTGACACCAGACGCGAAAATAATGTTCATGGTATCGAACAGGCAGTACAGGGCAACGAATCTTAGCAAAATAACTGTCATTTTATGAATAGAGGCGAAGCTGACCGCGTCCGCTTGAGCCGCGAACGGCCATATAAAAATACCAGGGGTTAATACGTAAGCGGCGGCAATCCCGGCCATATAAACAAGGGTTATCTGGAACCCGGAATAAACGCTCCGTTCGGCGAGATCCGGCCGGTTCTTGCCCAGGTTTTGGCCTACCAGCACGGAAACGGCCATCCCGCAGCCCAACATGGGCATGAAGGCTATATTATTAATATTGAAAGCGATATTAGTAGCGGCGAGTTCCACGGTGCCCAACCGTCCCACCAGAAGAATAAAGGTGGTAAAGCCAACCATGTCCAGAAAAAACTGGACACCGTTCGGCAAGCCAAAACGAAGGAGACGTTTAAATAGAGAAATGTCTAACCTCCAGCCGGTCAATGTACGGAAGCGTCTGTTATGACGAGGAAGAGAAATCAAAAAGAGGTAGAAAAAAAAGGAAAAACAGGCGGAGAGATCCGTTGCGGCGGCCGCACCCTTTATGCCCAGGGCCGGAACGCCCCAATGCCCGAAAATCATAACGTAATCCAGTATTATATTCACCACGGTGGCAGCGAGACTCACCCACATCACCGGCCAGGTCCTGCCGCGGCCGGAAAAAAAACCTGCCATGGCCGAGCTGGCGACCATCGGCCCCGTTCCAAGGCAAAGTATTTGGAAATAATCTATTTCAAGTTTTTGAACATGAGGCGCATGCCCGGCCAGCCCAAAGAAAAACCCGGCCAATGGGATAAGCAGCAGGTGGAGCAAACCGGCGATTAAACCCACATAAACCCCTTGCCACAGGGCCGGGCCAATGCGGTCATGCAGCTCAGCGCCAAAGAACTGTGCCACAAAGGTGTTTACATAGATCGCCGTTCCCAGAAAGAGACTCACAAAGGCAAAATTGAGGGCGCCGGCGGGCATCGCGGCGGCAAGCGCTTCAGGCGAATGCCAGGCCAGAAACATCCGGTCGACGAAATGCTGGACCGCCCACGCCCCGGTGCTCAAGATAAGGGGGATGGCCAGAACCAGAACCTCCCTGTATCCGCCCTCACCCCGCCAGCGTCCTGACCAGAATTGGAATATCTTGCTTTTCATCTTATTTACCAGGTCTGATACCAACTTGAATCCCGCAGGATTTCAATGATCAGCATTAGAGCGTTTGTCATAAATAAGTTCCGTTTGGCTTTGGGGCAGGAGGAGATATGGTTTTGTCCATTTTCCTGAGCCGATTTACGACAAATGCCAAAATATCATGTAATTGCCGCTTGTTAAATCATGTCAGACGCCGTTATGGGTTGATTTAGCTTAGTAGTCAAATGGAAAAAATTCTGGCAATTACTATAACTGAATTATATTGACGCTCACCCTTAGCATCTTTTTGTTTTTTTTAAAAGGTGTTTATCGTCAGGTTGGCTAGACGCTATCAGACGCGGCCGTGACTGGCCCGGCAGCTTCGATGACTCGCATGGATTTCCATTTCCCGCCCAGAAAACGGCAAAGGAAGATCAAACCAATCATGATCACATGGGAAGTAAGGATCGTCCAGGCGGCAAAAAGTCCCATGTTCAGGTAGGCCAGGGCCACGTAAGTTGGAAGCGCCAGACCGAAAAGGGAAAACACCACAACTATAATCATTACGAAACGGGTGTCACCAGCCCCTTTGATCCCTGAAGCGAAGATGATGTTAAGCGTATCGAAGATGCAGAAAACAGCCACAAATCTAAGCAGGATAATTGAGTAATTCTCAATCGGCGCGAAACTGACCGGATCCGCGTGAACCGCGAAGGGCCAGATGAAGACGCCGGGAACCAAAACGTACATGCCGGCTATAGAGGCCATGTATAGAAACGTGAGGTGGAAACCGGAATAAATGCTGCGCTCCGCCAGATCAGGACGATCTCTGCCCAGGTTTTGTCCCACCAGGACCGACACGGCCATGCCGAAACCGATCATGGGCATGAAGGCCAGGGTTTCGATGTTCATGGTGATGTTTGTCGCGGCGAGTTCGACCATGCCTATTCTTCCCACCAGCAAAATAAAAGCGGCAAAACCGAGTTCCCCGAGAAAAAACTGGACTCCGTTGGGCAGACCGAAACGCAGAAGACGCCAGAATAAAGAGGGGTCCGGACGCCATCCGGACAGAATCCGGTAGGTTTTTCTGTAACGAGGACGGGTGACCCAGACCAGGAAGGCGGCAAAAGAAAAATAGGCTGAAAGCACAGAGCCCAGGGCCGCGCCTTTTACGCCGAGTTTCGGGAACCCCCAGTGCCCGAAAATCAAGACATAGTTGAAAAAAATGTTTACACAGGTGGCCGAAACATTGACCCACATGACCGGCCAGGGTCGTTTTCTGCCCGTGAAAAAACCGGCCATGACCATGCTGGCGATCAAGGGACCGGTACCCAGGCATAGTATCTGAAAATAGGGGACTTCAAGCTGCTGAACCTCCATATCATGCCCAACCAGACGAAACATGGGTTCGGCCAACGGAATGAATAAGAAAAGGATAACAGCTGCGATGAGGGCCATGTATATTCCCTGCCACAGGACCGGGCCAATTCGTTCATTCCTGCCAGCCCCTGAATACTGGGCCACGAATGTGCTCACATAAAGACCGATTCCCAAAAAAACGCTCATGATGGCGAAATTGGCAACCCCGGCCGGCATGGCTGCGGCAATCGCCCGGGGGGAATACCAGGCTAAAAACATACGATCAACAAAATGCTGAACCGCCCATGATCCGCTGCTGAGGATGAGAGGGACCGCCAGCGCCAGTATCTGGCGATACCCGCCTTCACCTTGCCAACGCTGGGTAATCATGCGCTTAAGTTTTAACACGATCATGAGTCCTTTATTACATTTCTCTTCTTTATCTCGGGTGCTTTATATAACTGCAATAAAAAAACGCCTGCATCCAGGCAATCAGAGCATTAATTTGTAGGTTTCTTCTATGTTTGAAAATCCCGTAGTGTATGCAGGATCGTATGTTTGGTCAAGAATAAAAGAAGCGCCTGTTATGTAGTCTTAAAACATGGGTAACGCTCCGAAGGTATATTTTATGATGAGGATATGCTAATCTTCATCGTACTCAACGGAGGTTACCCATAAAATGCAATTTACCAGAGAAGAGCAGATTAGGCGAAGATTAAATTGGTTTATCGAGGCCAGGGAACTAGGCAGCGTCAATGAAGCAGTGCTCATATGTCGCTGCAGCGTCAGCGAAGCGGTGTACAAGAGTTCGGGCTAAAGGACGAAGTTTTGCAGAAGTCTCGATGATGTTGATCTGAGGCGCCATAGGGCCGTTTGTTTCCGTCTTATCTGTTTCAAGGGCTGGTTAGACGAATGTTTTTGGTGGAAGGCGGCTTTTTCCGGTGGGTTTTTTTCTCGAATTAAAAGGGGGGCCGGAGCCCCCCCGTTATAGTTATTAACGACCTTTCCATTGTGGAGGGCGTTTCTGGACAAACGCGAGAGGTCCTTCTTTGACATCTTCGGATTGATACATTGTCATTACACCCGGCCATTGAGTGCTCATGGCCTCTTGCAATGACATATGAAGACCCATAGTCGTACATTCCTTGCTGGCTCGCAGAGAGAGCGGCGCGCCAAGCATGATTTCGTCGATCCATTTGTCAACGGTCGCCATCAGGTCAGCCGCAGGAACAACCTCATTCACAATCCCGTACCCTGCCGCTTCCTGGGCTGTGATACGTTTGGATGTCATGATCATGCCCATGGCCAGGTGGTAAGGCATTTGACGGGGGAGGCGATGGACGCCGCCGGCTCCAGGCATCAAACCGACCCGGTGTTCTGGCAGACCGAAGGTGGCGTTTTCCGCCGCGATAACAATATCGCAGGCCAGCGCGACCTCGAAACCGCCGCCCAGGGCCAGACCGTTGACCGCGGCTATGAAAGGCTTAAAACAGTCAAATCGTGCTGTATTGCCGCCGAATCCGCCCTTGACCCCTTCCATAGCAGCTCTCATTTCTTCCGGGGTGTGGGTAGACTGATATTTGAGGTCATTGCCTGCGGAAAAAGCGCGATCCCCGGCCCCTGTTATAACACAGATCCAGGCATCCGGATCCTCATGAAATTCATTAAAGGCCGTATCCAGTTCTTTGGTGGTCTCTGGACTGATGGCGTTCATGACATTGGGACGATTTATCGTAACAGTGGTCACGTGTTCCCTTTTCTTTTCCACAATGATTTGTTCAAAAGCCATAATCTACCTCCTTTATTTTTCTCTAGTTGGCATTTGTTTTGCTCGGTTAAATGGGCTGTTACCCCATTTCGAAAATCAGGCCCCCACCAGCATTCGAGTCGGGAATTCTCCAATTCTCGAGCCCAGGGCTTCCTAACCAAAGCGGTAATAAGTTCCTGATTCACATGGGAACTCCTTTTTATAATTCGGTTAGTATATTAAGCCTAATAAAGCTGTTTTGTAAACCTTTTATTGGAAGTCATTTCAAATATGCCCCATGGACCAATTCCATATGAGCACCGCTTCGCTAATGCTGCAGAGCCATATGGGCGGCCAGGCGCAAAGCCGCCAGCATGCTGGAGGGATCGGCCTGCCCCTGGCCGGCGATATCGTAGGCGGTGCCATGGTCCGCCGAGGTCCGAATAAAAGGCAGCCCCAGGGTGACGTTGACACCATCTTTGAAATGAAGCAGTTTGAGAGGGATCAGGGCCTGATCGTGGTACATGCAAACAACGGCGTCAAACTCTCCTTGTACCGCTCGATAAAAGAGGCTGTCAGCGGGAAAGGGGCCCTGGAGGTCCAACCCCTGGCTTCTGGCCTTGGCTACGGCTGGTTCGATAGTATCCTTTTCCTCATGGCCGAACAGACCGTCTTCAGATGCGTGAGGGTTAAGGGCCGCCGCGGCCAGACGCGGTTTAGTCAGCCCAAAGAAGCGCTTGAGGGCCTCATCGGTAATACGGGCCGTGTTGACGATACGGTCAACGGTCAGAAGACCAGGCACGTCCTTGAGGGCATGATGAGTGGTTACCAGGACCACGCGCAGGCTTGACCCGGCCAGCATCATCACCACCCGGACGTCTCCAGCCAGATGGGCCAGCATCTCCGTGTGGCCTTGATAATGATAACCGGCCTTGTTCAGGGATATTTTGCTGATTGGCGCTGTAACCATGGCTTGAATCTGTCCGCTCAGGGCAAGTTCAGCCGCCTTTTCAATATAGTGAGCCGAGGCGCGCCCGCTTTCGAGACTGGGTTGGCCGGGAGCGAGATCCTCGGATTTCAGCCGGGAAAGAGGCAAAATATCAATGGTTCCAAATCGTCCGGCAGGTTCCTGGCCCGGCTTGAGAACATTGATCTTCAGGTTCGGATTAATAAGATGAATCGCCTGTTCAATGGCCCCAACATCCCCCAGAACCAGCGGCCTGCAGATCTGAAACACGTCTTCACTGGCCAAAGCCCCCACTACCACCTCCGGGCCCACGCCAGCCGCGTCACCCAGAGTCAGGCCTAAAATGGGTTTGGTTATATCAGACAATATGATTCCTTAACGGTTGAAAATGGAAAAAGCCTGGTCACCTCAAATTATAGGTTCCAGAAAGTACCGATAACTAACAGTCCCGGGAACATAAGTCGCCTAAGGGTTTCCTGTTTAAACCATTATTTTCTCAATGGAACTTTTTTCCACAAAACACGATAATTACCCGGACAAGGAGGATATAGTTTCATCGATAACCGCCAGTGTTTCCTGGTGTGTCTCGATTTTCATTTTTCGGATCAGTTCTTTATCCTTGTTTAGTGTTTTAGCAAAAGCAAGCGTTTCGTCCATGAGATCGTCTATATGGCAGGCTTTTTTTACGATATGGTGCTCCACGCATTCCTGAGCTGTAAGCCTTATACCGGTATATTGCATTTCTTCAAATAAGTACATGGGGAGCGCCCGTCTCGAGATAGCTGAAAAAACAGGCCCCAGGGTCATACCGATGTTAACTTCGGGCATACATAGCCATCCCCGGTCCGAACGCATAAAGCGAAAATCATGGGCGAATGATAGAAAGGCTCCCCCGGCAAAGGCATGCCCGGTGATAGCCGCGATTGTCAGCCCGGGAAAGGTCAGCACACGCTTCATGAAGCCGAACATTTCTACCAGGAATTTGTTGCGAAGTTCAGGCCCTTCTTTTTCAACTGCGGGAAGAAACCAGTCCAGGTCTATGCCGTTTGACCATATTTTTTCATGCGATGATTTCACTACGAGCACATTAGCGTCAGTATCATGCTCAATCTTATCCAATACCTCCAGGAAAGCCTTGAAAAACGGGAAATTAAAACGGTTTTCTCCGCTGTTCATGGTCACCAAAGCCACATGTTCGTCTAACTCGTATTCAACCTTCGCCACCACTCAACCTCCAGTCTGAATTAGGAAATACGTAAATCGTCAAAATGACAATAATCATAAATCCCATGCGGCTTTCGCGCCTTCTTCCGTCGCTTCTATGATGCGGCGCACCTCGGCGGCGTCACCGACTACATAGTGGCGGATGCCTTTGTTCAAAAGGGTTTGTTTGAGCTCGTCACAAGGTTTTAAGCCCACGGCGATTACGACCTGATCAACCGGCGAGATGGTTTCCTCTTTACCTTCGCATTCAACCTTCAGGGACCCTTCCTGAATACTTTCTATGGAGGTGTTAAGTAGCAATTCGGCTCCGGCGTCCCTGAGGCGCTTGTGCAGCATGTATCCGTGGGAAAATAATTTTCGGACCGGGGATCTTTTAAGAATCTCAACCACGGTGACCTTGCTGCCCGCGTCAATCAGGAAATCGGCCGCTTCCATGCCGACCCAGCCGCCTCCAATCACGACCACGTTCTCCCCGGGCTGAACTTCACCACTCAAAATCTGCCAGATATCCACCACCATGGGCAGGTCAATCCCTTTAATGGGCGGTGTGATTTTCTGACCCCCGGTGGCCAGGATCACAACCTCCGGCTTTCCTTCCTCGATCATCTCATCCGTGACCTCAAAACCCGTCTTGATTTCCACGCCCTTTTTCTCAACCTGGGCAACGAGCCAGTTCATCCAGTCGGTGTAAACCTCTTTGTTCGGAGGTATGCCAGCGAAGCGTAATTGCCCCCCGGGGTTTTCCTCTTTTTCAAATAAGGTTACATCGTGGCCGAGCCTTGACGCCTCATAAGCGGCGGTCAAACCAGCGGGTCCCGCGCCCACAATCCAAACCCGGCGGCTGACCTTGGCCGGTCCTTTCGGGTAAAGAAGCTCCTGTCCGGTTTCAGGGTTAATCGCGCAGCGGATTTTGCCTTCACCGGCCATCAGGCGTTCAATACAGCCCTGGTTGCAGGCGATACATTTGCGAATATCCTCGGGACGGCCTTCTTTGGCCTTGGTTAGATAATCCGGGTCCGCCAGTGTCTGCCGCCCAAAGGCAACGAGGTCGGCGTCACCGCGAGCTATAACATCATTGGCCTCGGCCGGATCGTTGTAACGCCCGACCGAAATGACCGGCAAATCCACCACCTCTTTAAATTTCCCGGCCCGCCAGGCGTTGAAGCCCGGCTCGTATTCCGACGGCGCGCTGGTGATACCGGCCGGGCTTCCATGCGTCCCGATGGAAGCATGAATGATATCCGCCCCGGCTTTGACCAGGTCGGGTAATATCGGCAGAAGGTCCTCAACCATGTAACCGTTTTTGATAAACTCTTCCGCTGAAAGACGCAGGGAAACGGGATAGTCGTCCCCAACACTCTTGCGGACCTCTTCCAGAATCTCAATTGTAAACCGCGCCCGGTTCTCGATACTGCCGCCATATTGATCATCCCTTATATTGGAGAGCGCCGATAAAAACTGGGCCAGGAGATAGCCGTGAGCCCCATGCACCTCCACCGCGTCAAACCCGGCCTCCCTCGCTCGAATCGCGGCCTTGCCAAACGAGGCGATTATCTCCTTGATTTCGTCAATCGTCATTTCCCTCGCAGACTGACGGTAGACCACGCTCGGGACAGCGGATGGGGCGATGGCCTCTCCTCTGCGAAGGAGAAAGGAACTCTCACGCCCGGCGTGGTGAAGCTGTATCGCGGCCTTGCCGCCGCCTTCGTGAATAACTGCGGCTACTTTTTTCAGCCCCTCGATAAATCGATCGTCATAGATCCCCAGTTCACTGTCTATGGAAGCCCCCGAGGGATGGACCGCCGCGACTTCGACGATAATCAATCCGGCCCCGCTTTTTGACTGGCGGCTTATGTATGCCAGGTATGCTTCGCTGACCGTTGCGTCATCATTGCCCAGATTGGTGCCCATGGGCGGCATTACCGCCCGGTTAGGCAGCTCCATGTTTCTTACCTTAAGTGGTGACAACAGGTGATCCAATACGCTCATTGCTTTTTCTCCTCATTATTTAATTATGGACATCTGGTGAAACTCAAGGAACCTGAATTTTAATTAAACACGCTTGATAAAAACCGGTTATCAATTGAAAAAAGGTCGCATCCATTAGAGAAATTATTAAATTGAGTTCCGATGAAGACGGGGTTCATGTAACTCTAAAGGCTTTAAACTGACGGAGGACTCCTGGATCATCACCAAGAAATCCGGGCGATTGCCTCCTCTATCGCTTGTTTCTGAATCATAAAAATTTAATCAACCGTCCAAGTTAAAGAAAAATATTTCTGGCAATCGCTCAAAGGTGTTTATTTGCTTGAATTAAGCTAATTATCTTTATTTTTTCTAAGAATAAAGATTAACCAATTCAAAATTAAAAGTCAAACCAAGCTTCCCGCGTTACAAAGGCTTATAGAAATCACATTGCTTGAAAACCCGGGCAGATAAAAAAAATTATAAAGAATCACCTGGTTCACGGCAATTTTTTTCCTTCTCATCCATTTGTATTGGGTGTAGAGTTATGTTATATTACTTACCCTTAGGGTTGTGAGGTATTACTCTTTCTGCTTAAAATTAGAGATAATTTTAAGCGTTTTTTTATGCATGCAGCTGTCCGAAATAAATCATAAGATTTTTGAACGCCATTCAATCAAGATAGGGGTTATGATAGATGAACAGTCAGATGAAGGCTTCCCTGGACGCGATTTTAAAACCGCGTTCCATAGCCGTGGTGGGAGCAAGCAACAATCCGGATACCTGGGGCTACAGGACATTAAGCAGACTGCTCAGCGGCGGATATCGTCACGAGATTTATCCCGTTAACCCGAAAGAAAAGGAAATCCAGGGCATTGAGTGTTATGCGTCAATTTCCGAAATTCCCGTAGAGTTAGACCTTGCGGTGGTGGTGGTCAACGCCTCGATCATATCGAAAGTTCTGCGAGAATGTATTGATTATAAGGTCAAAGGAGGCATTTTCATTACGGCGGGGTTTGCCGAGGTTGATGCCGATGGCGCCGAGCTTCAACGCAGGCTGGCCCGGGAAGCCCGTGAGGCCGGGTTTTATTTCATTGGACCCAATTGCCTGGGAATCTGGAGCTCTGAAGGTGATGTCAACACTATTTATAATCCCGGGATGGAAATACCAAAAGGGCCGATCTCATTTATTTCCCAAAGCGGTACTCTTGGCTGGTTTTTTTATCTTGCCGCTGAACAGAACGGTTTCGGGATGAGTAAGTTTATCAGCTGCGGGAACCAGGCCTGTGTTGACTTCACCGATCTTCTGGAATACCTGGGCGAAGACCCCTCAACGCGTGTCATCACCGGGTACATGGAAGACGTGGGGGATGGCCGCCGGTTTTTGGAGGCCGCGAAGGCCGTTTCCGCAAATAAGCCTTTCTTGCTTTATAAGGCGGGCGCGTCTGAGGCGTCGGCGCGAGCCGCGCGTTCTCACACGGCGGCCATGGCGGCCAATGATGAGATTTTTGAGGCGATCTGCGCTCAGGCGGGGATTATCCGCTGCCATGACATAACGGATATGTTCAATATATCTGAGTCGCTCTGTTATCAGCCGTTGCCTCGGAAGAACAAATTGGCTATTATCTCGGATGGAGGCGGTTTCAATGTCATCACCGCTCAGGCCTGCAGCCGCATGGGTCTGGATGTGCCGGAAATGACCGCTGAAACCCAGGATGAATTGCGGGAGCAGATGTTGCCTTACGGCCCTCCCCCGGTCAATCCGATTGACTGTATCGGTATGAAAAGTCATGAGGCTTATATCAATATCATTGAGATTGTGGCAAGACAGGATTATATTGACGGGCTGATCATCATGCCGCTCACTAGTCAGTTCAACCGTGAGACCAGGACGGAGCGCATGGTGCAGAGCCTTGAGTTTGCCGAGAGGGTCGCGGCCATACCTGAAAAATTCAAGAAGCCGGTTTTTTTATCCAACCTTAAATACTGGATGGCTGAGCCGGTTTATGAGGTTGCCAAGAGGTATCACATTCCCTATTTCGACAACCCGGCGGATTGTGTCAAGGCGATGTCTGGACTGGTAAAATACAGTGAAGTAAGAAAGCGCCGCCTCTAGCTTCACCTCTCGAAACCTTTTAAGGCCGGTTATCTTACTCTCGCCTGTAAAAGATAAACCCAGCCGAACTCGAAGCGGCCGTCGACCTTGATTGGGATGGCTGACGCCGGTTCGGTTTGGGTGATTTATTAGAGCGTTTGTCATAAATAAATTCCGTTTGGTTTTGGGGCAGGAGAAGATATGGTTTTGGCCATTCTCCTAAACCACCTTACGGCAAACGCCAAAACATCATGTAATTGCCATGTGTTACATCATGTAAGCCGCTGTTAGAGGCTTGATTTAGTTTAGTAATCAAACGATAAATAATTCTGGCAATTACAATTAGGTCATAATAAGCGGAATTTGAAATCAATCATGGTATTTATGAAATCAATCTGAAATATGATTTTCATTTCGACATTTTCTCTCGGTGCGCGGCCCGGTAATTCATAGATGTCGTAGAATGAGTTAAGGAGATACCGCAGATGGACTCTAGGATGAAGGAATCTTTGGAGGCTATTTTCAAACCACGTTCTGTGGCCATTGTCGGGGCAAGCAACAACCCCAGGCGCTGGGGTAATGAAACAATGAGGAACATGCTTACGGGCAGATATCGTCATAAGCTGTATCCCATCAATCCGTCAGAGGATGAGGTTTTGGGTGTTAAGTGTTATCCCAGCCTTTCCAATGTACCCGGCAAGATAGATCTCGCGATTATTGTAATCAACGCCTCACTTGTTCCAGAGGTTATCCAGGAGTGTATTGATAAAAAGGTAAAGGGCGGAGTGGTGATCACGGCTGGGTTTGCCGAACTTGGTTCCGAAGGCGCCAAATTCCAGCGTAAGTTGGCTCAGGAGTCCAAGCAGGCCGGTTTTAACTTCATCGGCCCGAACTGTCTGGGAATTTGGAGTTCCGAAGGAAATGTCAACACCGTCTATTGGGATGAAATCCTTCCGCTAAAAGGCCCTGTTTCGTTTATTTCACAAAGCGGCACACTGGGGGAATATTTTGCCAAGACGGCGAAAAAATTCGGCTTCGGGATCAGTAAGTTTGTCAGCTGCGGCAACCAGGCCTGTGTTAACTTCATTGATCTGCTCGAATATTTTGGCGACGACCCCGAAACAAAGGTCATCGCAGGGTACGTGGAAGACGTTGGCGACGGCCGCCGGTTTCTGGAGGTGGCCAGCGCTGTTACGGCGAAAAAGCCTATTTTGATTTATAAAGCCGGTTCAACCGAAGCGGCGGCCCGGGCGGCCCGATCCCACACCGCGGCCATAGCCGGTAATCTCGAGTTTTTTGATGCCGCCTGCCGCCAGGCCGGGGTTATCCGGTGGCAGAATTTCCTGGAAATGTTTTATATGGCTGAAGCGCTGGGTTACCAGCCGCTTCCCAGGGGAAACCGGGTGGCTGTTATGTCCAGCGGGGGCGGATTTTGCGTAACCGCCGCCGAGGCCTGCACGCAGTTAGGATTGGAGCTGCCAGAAATGACCGCTGAGGTTCAGACTCTGCTGCGGGAACAGATGCAGTCCTTTGCTCCGCCGCCGGTAAATCCGATCGACTGTATCGCGCGTAAAGGCCGTGACGCCTATATCAAGATCATCGAAATCGTGGCCAGCCAGGATTACATTGACGGGTTGATCGCAACGCCTGGCCTGGGCCGGTTCGACCGGGCAAGCAGCGCAAAAAATATGATAAAGCACCTTAACTACGCTGAAACGATCGCTGCTGTTCCAAAGAAATTCAATAAACCGATCATTCTGGGGGATGAAAATAGGTTTTCCGGGCCGGCTTACGAAATTTTCAAAAGAAACCACATCCCATTCTTTGATAACCCCATGGATTGCGCCAAGGCCATGTACGGTTTGATGAAGTATGGAGAAATAAGAAACCGCTGAAGACGGCCCTTTTTTCCGATGGGTTCCTTTAACGTGGATCACGCCGGCCTTCTTTAAAATAAAACCATTTATACCGAGTGGAAGATAGTCCCGAAAGCATGCCTTTTCATTCAATCTCACAGGCGGTAAGAAAAGTATATTATGGGTGGTGGATCGTGCTGGCATCCAGCGTCATTTGTATGCTGGGGTACGGCATGGGGATCTATTCCTTTGGGATCTTTTTCAAGCCCATGATGAACGAGTTCGGCTGGTCGAGGGCCATGACCGCTGGGGCATTTTCCATGCGTAATATAGAAGGCGGAATTACCTCGCCCCTGGTTGGCTGGGCCGTGGACAAGTATGGGCCGCGTCCCGTGATTTTCATCGGGGCCATCATTCTCGGGGCCGGTTTCATGCTCATGTTTTTCGTCAACTCCCTCCTTAACTTGTATCTGATTTACGGCATCATGATCTCGATCGGGATGAGCACGACGCTGTATCTTCCCAACATGACGGCTCTTTCTCACTGGTTTGTGCGCAAGATCTCCCGCGCTCTGGCCCTGCTTTCGGTAGGGGCCGGGGTTGGCGGCTTTATCTGCGCGCCCTTGGCCGCCATGCTTATCATCCACATCGGATGGCGCTATTCGTTTGTTTTGATCGGGCTGACCATCTGGGTGGTTGGGATACCGCTTTCCCTGCTTATCAGGCGAAGGCCTGAAGACATGGGACTTTTGCCCGACGGAGACCCGCCGATTGGCCTTTCGAATATGGAAGCGGTCTCAATCTCGAAAGAGGAGGCTCCCGCCGATGAATCGGGAGGTGACTGGACGCTCAAGATGGCTCTCACCTCAAAGGTGTACTGGCTTCTGGTTTCCTCGTTCTTTCTTTCCGGAATGGCGCATTCCGTGGTGACTGTACACGCCGTGCCCGCCCTGACCGATTTCGGGATATCGGCTGAAAGCGCGGCCTTCGCCCTGGGTTTTATGGTGCTCATAAGTATCGTGGGGAGACTTTCCTTTGGCTGGCTCGGTGATTATATCCAGAAACGCTATCTTTTTGTGGGTGTTTACCTGTTCCAGGCGGCGGGCATTTTCGTTTTGATGAACGTCGGAAGCATGGCCTCGGTCTATCTTTTTACCGTGTTGTTCGGAATAGGCTTCGGGGGCGGCGTTCCTCTGCGTCCGGCCCTTCGCGCCGAGTACTTCGGGCGTTCTTCCTTCGCCAAGATCGGGGGCTTCATGTCGCCGATAACCGTGATCGGCAGCGCTTTTTTGACCGGACCGGAACCTACAACAACATCTTCGCCGCCATGGTTGTGCTGCAAATTCTGGCTTCAATAATCATCCTTTTCGCCCGCCCGGCAGTAAAACCCGGTAATTAAGGGTGACATTAAAAACATTCCGTGTAGATCCAATAATAATTTTCTCAAACGTCTATAATAAATTTGCCTTGACAGTTTTATAAATACATAACTATGTTATTATAAACTTTTAAAATCGCGCCTCAAATTGATGCTATTATTTAATCCTGAATAAACAAGCGCACATAATGAAGCGTTCAATTATGCAGCTTAAAAAAAGCCCGAACACCGCCCCTCGCCGGAAGTACATGTTGAGCCGGGGGGTCGCGAGTGAACGAGCCGCTTGAGGATCAAGCGTCTTAAAACGGCTCACCTATATCTATAGTAATTGCCAGAATTACGTTCCGTTTGATTACTAAGGTAAATCAAGGCTCTAACAGCGGCTGCCATGAAATAACAAATGGCAATTACATGATGTTTTGGCGTTTGTCGTAAGGTGGCTTATGAGAATGGACGAAATTAAATCTTCTCCCACCCCAGGGCCAAACGGAACTTATTTATGACAAACGCTCTAATACGGAGGATTTTATGGGCAGAACCTTGCTGCCATGGCACCACGTTCATATAACGCTTCCAGATAGAGAAGCCGCCGCGATATGGTATGCCAGCCATACGCCCGCTGAACGCGGACAGCCGACAAAACGCTCCGAAAACCTGTTCTGCGGCCCGAATCTGCTGCAGATTCAGATCAATGCGGTAGCGAACGAACCGCGCGGCGCGCGTATAGACAGCATCGGTATCGGGGTACCAGACCGTGAGGCGGCGTTGGCCGATTGGCAATCGGGTGGCGGGTCGGTCATCGTACGAACGGCCACCACCGCGCGTTTGAATGATCCGTGGGGTACGCCGTTTGAGCTGGTCGAAACAGCTCAGGCCGGATTTACCCACTTGCTCGCCTGGTACGAAGTGAACCTGGGCGGCGAACGTACCGTCTGCGAGTGGGATAGCTCCCGGCTGGCGCTGGCGTACGATACCATCCAGATCGTGTTCGCAAAGACAAAGCCTGAAGCTGCTGCCACGGCCGGGCGTCCCATCGACCACCTTGGTTGGTACACGAAAGGCCTGGACGCTTGGTCCGGTACGACTCGCGTTCGCCGAAGATTCCTGCGGTATCTGGTTCGAGTTGCTTGAGCCTCCGAACGGGATAATCGCCAAGTCGGTCGCGTGATGCAGGGGGTTGGCTGCAACGGCAAGGCTGAACTTAAGAAAGAAACCAGGACCAAGCTGCCGGACGGAACCACGGCGGTGGAATTTGTCATTAAATGGTTCACCAAAGATAACGTAGCGTTGACCACTCAGGCTTTAACCGTTTATAATGATTGATATTTAATTTCTATGGGCATACATGCCTGGCAGGGGAGCCTGCCGGACAAGGGGATTTTTTACACCATTAAATTCAAATAAAATCCTATGAAATCGGCAACCGAACACAGGGTTTAGCTGATAGGGGGGACATTAAAATGACCGAGAAAAAAAAGAAGACGACCCGTAGAGAATTTTTAA
>JAFDLS010000233.1 GCA_019306365.1 Deltaproteobacteria bacterium | reverse complement strand
GGTCTTCCTTCATCACACTGTGGGCTTCTTCACTCCTGCCGCAACGCTTGTAATGCCATTCAATCAGTTCCTGCCCATCCCAGTCCATGTTGGTCACTATCCCGAACACCTTGTGCCTTGTCTTATCTCTAACCATGCTCTGGAAGGGCAAGTCCCTCTTATATTCCTCCATTCCCGGCAATATGAGTTGATCCTGCATCGGCTCCCGAACTGCCAAGTACCTATACTCAAACCCCTTCAAAAGAGTGGCCTCCGAAATGCCTTCTTCCTGGGCTAATTGTTTGATGGATCGGTTGTGCGGCGGCATCATCTTTCGCACCACGGCTTCTTTACGCTCTGGTGAATATCGCATGAGTACTCCTCCTGACCCCTCTTATAGTGGGTTTTAACTCATGCGACAACTATCCTAACACAGGGGGATCCTGAAATTCCTCGATTACATAGCCAACATTTACGCCTCCATCATTCATGACCAGAACTTCCCAGTCCTTCATGGTCTGGTTGACTACACTTGAGATGGTCTCTCTCAGGTAATCAGGTCTGTTATAGGTTCCGATCAGTACAGTCACTTTAGGAGTTTTCATCGATTTTTTCATTTCATTCTGCTCGATCACGGGTGTTTAATTAAAGACTCTAACTTTAACTGAGGCACTGTTTTAGTTTTTCTACTACCGTACGTTGTTCTTGCCGGGTAATTCCATAATAAAGCGGCAGAGCCAGTGACAGCCGGTCTGCCAGGTAGGCCATGGGATAATCGTGGTCTTGCAATGCATATTTTTTTTTATAGTAACCCAAAGTATGAACAGCGTGGGTTCCCTGCCTTAAAGAAATGCCCATGGCTTCAAGCTGAGTCATCACGCGGTTGCGCGTTCGGTTCCAGACATTGATTTTATTCCAACCTGGAACGAACGGAGTTTTTATTTCCGTGACCTGCGCCAGCAGTTCATCGTACCGGGCCGCGGCCTGCTTTCTGCCTTTGAGTATCATTTCAGCCTTTTCCATTTGAGCCACCCCTAGGGCGCCTTGCAGGTCAGTCATGCGATAGTTGTACCCCAGCTTGTCGTATTCCGGGAGAAGTGATCCGCCGTGCTCTAGATGACGTTCGAAGTCGGTTTTTGAGGCACCGTGATTGCGAAGGGCTTGGATGGTTTTAGCCAAATGATCGTCGTTCGTGACTACCATGCCGCCCTCACCGGTCGTGATCGCCTTGCGGGGATGGAAGCTGAAACAGCCTGCCAGGGCTTCCGTACCGGCATGATGTCCATGCCTTCTGGCGCCGAAACCGCAGGCGGCATCTTCAATAACCGACAGACCATGTTTGGACGCAATTTTATTGACCTTCTCCATATCAGCGCAAAGACCGAAAAGAGACACGGGAATAATACATCTGGGACGGGTTTGAGCTTCAGGCCTTTCGCTCAGATATTTCCTGATTTTTGTGCAATCAATGGTGTACGTCTCTAAATCAATATCAATGAAAACCGGCCTGGCGCCTGTGTATTCCACGACGTTGGCCGTGGCAATAAAGGTGAAGGCCGGAACCAGGACTTCATCTCCGGGGCCTATGCCTGCGGCCGCCAGGGCCAGATGAAGAGCGCTGGTGCAGGATGTCACAGCCAAGGCGTACTTTGCTCCAATGAAATGCCTGAAGAGCTTTTCAAAGGCATTTACCTTCGGCCCTTGAACCAGCCAGCCGGACCTGAGAACCTCCAGAAGCGCTTCCTCTTCGGAGGCACTGAAAACAGGTTTGGCAATGGGGATTCTCTTAAAAGACTCTTTGTGGGGCCGCGGATTCACGGACATACAAGTCTCCAATTTGAGTCGGCGAAAGAGAGTAGGCCTGCCAGTGATCGCAGTTTTGACAGAGACGTTCTAAATCTCCGTGGCCCTTATGCCCGGCCCTGATGTTTTCATAACGCTCGCTTCGCCATATTTCTGAAATCGTATTCAGATTTACGTTGCCAATCTGCTCGGTTCGGTCCCAGTCATGATTGCACAGGGCTACTGATCCGTCCCAGTAAACGACCATCTCGGTAAACGGTTTTCGGCAGGGCATGCGCCGGTCTGTCCTCTGGCTGTTTTTTAACGATCCAAAGTTGCCATCCTGCGAATGTTCTTCATAGATACGGACACGATCAACACGATCTTTCCAAAATTCGACGAACTCTTTTATTTTGCTTTCCGTATTTTTTGTTTTGACCACGGATACCTGGATTTCAGGTTTTTTCGCGTTTTTTTTCATTTTCAAATTGCAGAAGGTCTCTATGTTTTTTAAGGTTTTTTTAAGGTTGCCGTTTCCTCTCACGGCTTTGTAAGTTTCAGGATCAACTGAGTCCACACTGAAGGAGAGAAAATCAATTTCCATGTCTAAGAGGGCCATGGAGATATCTTCGGACAGGAGGGTGGCGTTGGTTGTGAACTGGATGGGCCCGCTGTTCTTTTTTTTAGCATAGGCCAGCATTTCGACCGCGCGGGGATGCATTAACGATTCGCCGCGAAAGAAGGGGACCAGAGCGGTGCCTTCATGTTCCGCCATCTGGTCTATTATTTTTTTAAACAGGCCGCCCGACATGTAGCCTCTGGCTCCTTTCATAAAATGCCGGGGGCACATGACGCAGTTCAGGTTGCAATGGTTAGTGAGTTCCACCGTAATTCGGGCCGGAAATTCTAAGGCGGACAATTTTTCATGACCTGTGTGGTGTCCGGCCATTTGAATCGAATTTTTGCGTTCGCTCAATTTTTTCACCGTCTATAAATATTCTGTTCCACCATTCGAAACTTAATAAAGACCAAATAAGAAGACGATGGTTTTTTTCTCCGGTTATGTGCTCATTGAGTATCTTTTCGATATACTGCCGCCTGAAGTATCCGCGATCCATGCTTCTTTCTGAAAGAATATTGTCCCTGATGTACTTCACTAGACGCTGCATGTACCAGGATTGATCAGGCGCGCTGAAGCCTTGTTTTCGATTTTCTATGATTTCCCTGGGCAGAAAACCTTCCATGGCCCGCCGGAATATGTATTTCCCGGCCAGGGTGATATCATTTGCTTCAGGTCTTATCCACGAATCGTTGATAAGGTATTTAGATGGGATAGAGGTTGTAAAATCGACCAGTTCATTATCAAGAAAGGGCACGCGCGACTCAAGAGAATGAGCCATACTCAGTTTGTCTTCGACAACCAGAATGCCGTGCAAGAAAGTTTTCGCATCAAAGTAAAGCGCTTTCTTGATGAAGTTGCTGTTTTGGTCATTGTTAATCACATTTTGAAAAGAATTAAGCGGGGTGTGATCTTCCAGGTACTGCAGGGTTCGCGGGGTAAAAAAGTCCTTTTTGTCCTCGTCTTTAATGAGTCTTGACCAGTATTGATAGCTTTTTCGCTCAAACTCCTCACAAGTTTTGCAGTCTTTGATGAGGGCATACCGCCACGGATACCCCCCCAGCGTTTCATCCCCGCCAGGACCGGCCAAAACTACTTTGACGAATTTGCTGGCCAGCCGTGCGAGGTAGTAATGCGGATATGACATGCCGACCCGTAAGTCCTCCATGTGCCAGATTACATGCGGGAGAGCCCATTCAAGGTCGCCGGCATGAATGACCATCTGGTAGTGCTCTGTCCCGAATACTCTAGAAATCAGTTCCGCTTTATCTCGTTCGTCAAAAAAATTCTCAATGCTCACGGCGGTCGCTACGTCAAATCCGCCGGTAAAAGTCATCAGCCGCGGGATGATTTTGGAAGCGTAAGCAGTGATGCTCCCTGAATCCAGCCCGCCGCTCAGATAACTTCCCACAGGCACGTCCGAAACCAATTGGCGTTTTACGACTTGACCGAAGAGTTCCTTAATGCGATGAGTGTAAAAAGACTCTCCCTCATCCGTTCCTTCCTTAAAGGAAAAATCCCAGTACTTCTTTTTTGTGATTTGATTGTCCTCGATGACAAGGAAATGACCCGCCTCCAGAAGATGTATGTCTTCGAACAGGGTGAGGTCGCCGAAGGTGTTCTGGAATGTGAAATAATCAATGAGGGCGCACCGGTTCAGCCTGGCCTGAATGCCTTCCACCTCAAGCAGGGCCTTTATTTCAGAGGCAAACGCTAACAGGTTGTTCTGTAGGGTATAGTAAAGGGGTTTGGCCCCGTATCTATCCCGGGCCAGTATTAGTCTGTTGTTCCGGCCATCCCAGAGCGCAAAGGCAAAAATTCCGTTTAAGTGGGAAATAGCGTCAAGTCCGTATTCTTCATACAGGTGAATAATGACCTCGGTGTCAGATTGGGAAAAAAACTGGTGACCTGTTTCCTTGAGTTGCTGCCGCAGTTCTTTGAAATTATAGATTTCACCATTGAAAGTGATCCAGATTCCGTTAGCCCGGTTGGACATGGGCTGATGCCCGGTATGGGTCAGGTCTATTATGGAAAGGCGCCGGTGTCCCAGGGCTAGGTTGAAATCTCCATTACCGTTAAACGCACTAGACCAGTCTTCCCGGGATGTGGCTTCAGGAATGTCCTGAGCCATCTCCACCCAGTAGCCTTCATTTTTATATGGCTCGCTCCTGACATGAAAAAATACATAGCCTTCATCATCCGGCCCACGATGCTGCATGACGTCGCACATCTTTTTTAAGGCGTAAGCCGGGACGGCTTTCCTATTTAGATGATATAAACCTGCAATTCCGCACATAGTTT
>JAFDLS010000232.1 GCA_019306365.1 Deltaproteobacteria bacterium | reverse complement strand
GAAAATTCGAATATAACTTAGAAGGTTATAACTATGCTCGAAGATACCTTGATTGGTCTTATTGTTAAAAACGCCGTCGAGATACCCGATGAGATAGCCCTGCGTGAGAAGAGGTATGGCGTCTGGAGCCCAACGACCTGGCGGGAGTTCCACGATAAGGTCCAGCGTTTTGCCCTGGGCATCCTGACTCTTGGATTTCAGAAAAACGACAAGCTGGCTATTATCGGGGACAATAAACCGGAATGGATTATCGCCGAGTTCGGGTGCATGGCCGCCGGAGGCATCCCCACCGGGGTTTATCCTGACAGTTTGGCCGAGGAGATGGCTTACTTGATCATCTACTCGGAAGCCAAATTTTTAGTGGTCAGAGATCAGGAACAGGCAGACAAAATCCTGGTGATCTGGGAACGCATCAAGGAAGGCATCGAAAAAGTCATTGTCTGGGACTCGCGCGGCATGAGCCACTATTATGAGGAATATTCATTTCTGGAAAGGTTTGAAACCATTCTTGACATTGGAGCACAGGCCGAGGTCGGCCAGAAGGACTTCCTGTTAAAAAGGGCTGAGGAGACCGACCCTTCCGAGCCGGCCATGATGCTGACCACTTCCGGGACAACCGCTGAGCCCAAGCTCTCCCTCCTCAGCCACAAGAACCTGATTGAGGCATCGGATTGTTACGGCCAGATGGTGGTTATGAACAAGGGAGACGAACTTCTTTCCATCGCTCCCCTGCCCTGGATCGGTGAGCAGTTGTACACTGTCACCCGATTTCTGATAGTCGGCGCTCATTATAACTTTCCCGAAGAAACCGAAACGCTCCGCAAGGATTTGATTGAGCTTCAGCCGTATTATTTCGGTGGAACGCCGGCGGCCTGGGAACTGCTTATATCCACTATTCAAGCAGCCATGGACAACGCCGATTTCCTCAAACGGTATTTTTACAATATATCCATCCGAACCGCCCTGAAGCACACGGAAAAAGAGCTGGCGGGCGAAAAACCGGGATTATGGAACCGGTTTCTTTATCATCTGCTAAATTATTTTGTACTGCGTTCCCTCAAGAACAAAGTTGGCCTTGGCCGAGTCAAAATGGCTGTCACCGGCGGCGGGGCCATTTCACCGGAGGTTTTCAAGTATTTCAAGTCTCTGGGCATCGATCTCCGTCAGGTTTACGGCCAAACCGAATGCGCCGGTATCGCCACCACTCACTGGATAGACGACGTGCGGCCGGAAACGGTCGGCGTGCCCATTCCGGGCGTTGACGTAAAACTATCCGATGAAGGGGAGATTCTGGTTAAAGGATCAAACCTCCACCTTGGCTATTACAAAAAAGAGAAGGAAACTAGAGAGGGTTTCACCGAGGACGGTTACCTCCGCACGGGTGACGCCGGATACTTTGACAAGGATGGGCACCTCTATGTCTTCGACCGTTTCAAGGACATTATGACTCTTGAGGACGGGACCAGATTCGCCCCGCAGGACATAGAGACGCGCCTGAAATTCAGTCCTTATATTTATGAGGCCATGGTTATCGGGGACAACAGGCCATATGTTACAGCCATCGTGAGCGTTGATCTCGAAAACGTGGGCAACTGGGCCAAAAAGAGAGGCATCTCCTATACCACCTTCCAGGATCTTTCACAAAGACCCGAAGTTTATGAACTGATCCAAAAGGAATTACAAAAGCTGGGCGAACGATTCCCCGAGAATATTCGAATCAAACGATACACCATCCTCCTCAAGGCGCTCCATCCTGATGACGGGGAATTGACGAGAACGAGAAAGGTAAGGCGAGGTTTTGTCAATGAGAGATACAGTGCCCTGATCAACGATCTCTACTCATCTCAAGAAGAGCACAATCTTGATATCCAGATACGTTATGAAGATGGCCGAGTATCAACTTTTAAAGGCAAGGTCGCTATTGAGGAGGTATATCAGTGAGACCATTTTCTGAAATTTACAACTCTTACTTTTCCTCCACCGCTGTTTTCAGTTACCGCCAGGACGAAAGAATCTTTCGAACCAGGTTCAAAAGGGTGTGGTTTGTGATTTTTCTTGTTCTGGTCGCGGCAGCTTTGACGGGCTCGACCTTTGGCGTGGGAGCCAACGAGTACCATTATTTCATTTTGAATTTGATCCTGGTCAATCTTATAGCGGCCATTGGACTTAGCCTGCTGGTAGGATTCACCGGCCTCCTGTCTCTCGGGCACGCCGCTTTCATGGGCGTGGGCGCTTACACCTCAGCCATTCTAATCACAGAATACGGATGCCCCTTTGTTCTCTCGATACTATTCGCGGGGTTCGTGGCCGCCCTGTTCGGTATCATCGTAGGGATCCCTTCCCTTCGTATCAAGGGTTTCTATTTGATGGTCGCCACACTGGCCTTTCAGTTTGTGATCGATTACCTTATCATCCATTGGGAGGGCCTGACCAGAGGGATTAGAGGGATTGAACTTCCGACACCATCTTTATTTGGCATCTCCCTGGAAACCAATCAGGCCTTTTTTACATTTCTCTTTGTAATGGCTATCATTATGATGTGGGGCGCTAAAAATCTGACCCGCTCAAAAATCGGCCGCGCGTTCGTCGCCATTCGTGACAACGACATTTCGGCGGAAATCATCGGTATCCCGATCTTCCCCTATAAGCTGCTGTCCTTTGCCATCAGCGCCTTTTACGCAGGTGTGGCCGGGGCATTATACGCGTCACTGCTCAGGACGGCTATCCCTGAAGACTACGTCTTCCTTAATTCGATTATCCTGCTGGCCATTGTTCTGATCGGTGGCCTCGGGTTCCTTTTAGGCACGGTTTTCGGCGTCATTTTCATTACGCTGATACCGGTGCTGCTGGATCTTCTGGTCAGTTATCTTGCGCAGGTCTATGATCCAAACGTTACCATTCTCCTTGGCCCCATGAAGGAGTTAGTCTATGGCGGTCTCATTATCTTGTTCATCATTTTCGAGCCTGACGGGCTGGTGGGGATATGGATCAGGATCAGGGAATATTTCAGGATCTGGCCTCTTCCCTATATTTCTGAGTAGATTTTAAGGTATAATAAAAGAGTTCAGACCAATTCATTCAAGGAGGTGAAGATCGTGGGAGTTCATGATTACACCATATATGATTTTATCAGTCGGAATGCTCAGCTTCATCCGGACCTGGACTGTATCGTTTTCGGAGAAGTGCGTTTGAGCCACAAGGAATACAAAGAGAAGTGCGACCGGCTGGCCGCGGGTCTCGTCAAATCGGGCATTAATATAGGCGATCGTCTGGGTGTCCTCGCCCACAACAGCGATGAGTTCATGATTCTTTATGGAGCAGCCGCCAGGATCGGCGCGATCCTGCTGCCTGTAAACTGGCGCTTTCAGCAAAACGAGGTGGAATACGTTCTGAACGACTGCACCCCCAGGGTTATCTTCGCAAGTAAGGATTACCAGGAAACAATCGCGGAAGCCGCCCGCAATGTTAATTCGGTTGAACGCCGCTACACCATGGGCGGGGGGGATGTGCCGGAGGGTTTCCTGCCGTTCGAAGAGCTTTATTCTGACGAGGAGCTCGAAGAGGAACCGGACGTCCCGGCTGACTCCGGGTTTGTGATTATACATACGGCCGCTGTTGAGGGTCACCCAAGAGGCGCCCTTTTAAGCCAGGCTAACCTCGTCTTCGCGAATATATTGATGGCGGGCGAATACGGCCTGGGTACAGACGCCTGTTACATCGGCGTCCTGCCTCTTTTTCACATCGCCGGGTTGACCATGACCATGGCCGTGATGCACGCCGGAGGCAA
>JAFDLS010000032.1 GCA_019306365.1 Deltaproteobacteria bacterium | reverse complement strand
CTGCTCTTCGCGATATTCTTCAATCTGTCAAATCCTCACCGCATAAGCGTCATACCAAAATTTTATGACGCCGAGGAAATCCCCAAGGTGGATATTTCTTTGGTTAAGGAAAATCATGAAAAGAATGAGACCATTTTGGTAGACACCAGACCGTCCAATTTCTTTGATCAGCAGCATATAAAGGGCGCAATCAACCTGCCTTTATCCATTTTTGACATTATGTATATGATGGAAAGGCTGGCCTCGTTGGAGAAGACGAAAAAAATTATCGTTTATGGCAGATCCATAAGCGCCTTGTATGATGAAGAGGTGGCCAGAAAACTCATTCTCCGGGGGCACCAGAACGTACAGATCTTCAAGGGCGGATTGTCCGGATGGAAAAAAAGAGGATATCCTGTTGAGCCATGAATAGTATTTTATCTGTACCATCGCGAATCCTGAAGAGTGAGCACTTATCTCTCGTCCTCAGGCTGATTGTCGGCTTTTACTTTATTTACGCCAGTATGAGCAAGATCCCCTATCCCGCTCAATTTGCCGACGCGGTGGCTTCCTACCGGCTATTTCCTTACTGGTCTATTAACCTCATAGCCGTGGCAGTGCCCTGGTTGGAGCTTATGTGCGGGCTGTTTCTTATCCTTGGCCTGTGGACTCGAGCGACAGCCCTGACGATTATCCTGCTTTTTCTAACGTTCAATGTCCTGATAGGCATAAATGTCTTAAGAGGTTCGCCGATTACCTGCGGGTGTTTCGATACAATTGGGGAACCGATAAGTTGGTGGAAAATAACCAAGAATACCGGCTGGCTGCTATTAACGGTTCAAGTCTTTTTCTTTGACAGACTTTTTCTGCTCCGTATGGGAGGCATGTTCGGGAAGAAAGCGCGAAACAGCCTTCCTGTTTCCTGAGAAGGAGAGATATGTTATTGCAACAAGGATACTCGAATCGTTTCTGGCCGGTATTGCTTTGCCTTCTTTTGATTTTTACCTTTTCGTGCGGTTCCCGGGCCAAATACGCCGGTCTGTACAAAGCGAAAGAGGGTGAGACGCAAAAGCAGTTCGAAACTTACATCGAATTAAAGGAAAATGGTGAAGGGGCCTGGCGGGTGGGGGATGATGAGGATTCCTTTTCCTGGCATGTAAAAGGTAAAGAAATCAGGCTGAATACCAAGCTGGGCGGAGTTCTTGTCGGGAAGATGAAGAACGACACGCTTGAAATTACCTTGCCGGGCGGAAAAAAAATATTTTTCAAAAAAACAGACTGATTTGAATATTTGAGGCTTCTGCAAAACCAGTGATTTTGTTGAAATCGCGGAAGGCAAAAATTTAACCCGGAAGAATATGTCTAATATTTCGAGGGCTTAAATTTGAGCCTGACATATGCCGCTGCAGCGTCAGCGAAGCGGTGCACAATACCGCTGCAGCGTCAGCGAAGCGGTGCACATGAATTCGGCTAAAGAACGAAGTTTTGCAGAGGCCTCGGTTTATCAAAATCGTTGTCTTTGATTATTATTTCGAATCATTATGCTGCTACGCTTGATTTTAACCCTCTCTAAATCCTCCTATCTCTCGCCCTTGATTTTTAGTCTTTTTTAAGTATGTATATTTATTGATTTTTTCTGTCAACCTTCGTGTTTTCTAAATTCTTCTAAAACACTGTCTAAATTCTTCTAAATTTACCCGCGTCAATCACCTTTTAAAAATCTTATACGCGCTTAATCTATTGAAATTAAAACGATTATCAAGTGATGCCTTTATGGCATACATTGTGCTCGTAAGAAATGATGGAAGATAAGTAGTAGAATTACTAGAGCGTTTGTCATAAATATGTTCCGTTTAACCTTGGGGTAGGAGAAGATTTAGTTTCGGCCATTCTCGTAAGCCACCTTACGACAAACGCCAAAACATCATGTAATTGCCATTTGTTATATCATGGCAGCCGTTGTTAGAGGCTTGATTTACCTTGGTAGTCAAACAGAACGTAATTCTGGCAATTACTATAACAGTTTTTAGCTATAATCGACTATGCATGCGCTGGAGTAAAAAGTCGGGGCAGATAAGATGAGACCTCTGCAAAACCAGTAATTTTGTTGAAATCGCGGAAGGCGAAAATTTAACCCGCAGGAATATTGCCAATATTTCGAGGACTTAATTTTGAGCCTGACAAAGAGGTCAGTTAAAGGACGATGTTTTGCAGAGGTCTCAAGATTGGTGTCAGCTAAAAGTTGGCATATTGGAGGGGCAAAAAAGCAATTCTCTTCATACGGTTGTGAATATTGATTTCCCAGCTAACATTCTGATCGGCACATTGTTTGGTAAACAATACCGGGATTTTGAAGTAAGGTCTCAGGAAATATCTATGACAAAGTCAATATATAAAAATCTTAAACGCAAAATCATTTTGATCACCCTGATAGTTTCCTTTACGCCTTTACTCGTCCTCGGCGAGATGATCTATTACCAATTCACCAAAGTATATGAAGAAAAGATTGAAGATCAGATCATACATATGGCCCGGGCTCAGCGAAACGCGGTGGAGGTTTTCCTGAGAGAACGAACGACCATACTTTCTACCATAGTGGATACTCATAATTTTGATTATTTAAAAAAGCAGGAAAATCTTTCTCATATTTTCGAGGTAATCAGCAAGCGGGTCGACGGTTTGGTCGACCTGGGTGTCATTGACCACAAAGGGCAGCACATTTCTTATGCCGGGCCTTATGACCTGGTGGGATTAAACTACTATCAGCAGCCCTGGTTTAGCAAGGTGCTTGATAGAGGCACGTACATCAGTGATGTCTACATGGGCTACAGGCAGATGCCGCATTTTATTATTGCGGTCAGGGGACATGAGGACAGCCGTAACTGGGTACTCAGGGCCACTATCGATTCCAATGTTTTTAACAAGCTCGTCAGAACTGCACAAACAGGAAGATCGGGCGACGCGTTTATTGTCAACAGAAAAGGCATTTATCAAACCAACCCGCGTTTTCACGGCGGAGTACTGGGAGAATCGGATCTGGATACAAAGCTGTTCGGAAGCGATAATATGATCCTGGAGAATAAAAAGATTGATGGAAAGATAAAATCTTATGCCGGAGCCTGGCTGAAGAACAACGAATGGCTTCTGGTGATCAGCCATGAAATGAGCGAGGAACGAGGCGGTTTATACGCGACGCGGAACATGGAAATTATGATTATCTTTTTTGGCTGTTTGATAATAATCACGACTACCGTTTTGACCAGCCGTACGATGGTCAGGCATTTGGAAGAAGCCAATGCACGAATTGATGAAATCAACGCGCAGCTCATGCAGTCTGATAAAATGGCCGCCCTGGGAAAGATGGCCACGGGAATTGCCCATGAAATAAATAATCCTCTTGCCATTATCAGTGAGAAGGCGGGCTGGATGAGGGATTTGCTGGCTGATGAGCGGTTCAAAGAAAGCGAGAATTTCAAGGAATATGAGTCTTCTATTTTCAAGATCGAAGAACACGTGGAAAGGGCCCGCAAGGTAACTCATAACATGCTTGGCTTTGCCAGACGGATGGAGCCTCATCTAGATGACGTCGATGTTAACGGCGTTTTGAATCAATCCCTTGAATTACTGCAGAACTACGCCAGGTTAAACAACATTGAGATAAAAAGGAACCTGTATTCTAATCTCCCAATCATCGCAAGCGATCAATCTCAGCTCCAACAGGTTTTTTTAAACCTCCTGAATAACGCCATCGACGCGATAGGTAAAAATGGATTAATTGAAATAAAAACATGGCTGGAAGATTCAATGATTGCCGTCAGTATCAAGGATAATGGACCTGGCATTCCCTCGGAACACCAGCGAAAAGTTTTCGATCCATTTTTCACCACCAAGGATACGGGGATGGGTACAGGTCTGGGTTTATCGATCAGCTTTGGCATCATAGAAAAAATGGGAGGAACCATCACATTATCCAGTAAAAAGTCAGCAGGGACTATTTTTACGGTAAAGCTGCCCATTATTATTCCGGAAAAAAAGTAAGCGCCCTGCATTAATTTTACCTCACGCGGGGCATTCAAACGTGATGCGGATAAATTTAAATATAGAGACCTCTGCAAAATCAGTAATTTTGTTGAAATCGCGGAAGGTGAAAATTTAACACGCAGGAATATTACCAATATTTCGAGGGTTTAAATTTGAGCCTGACATATGCCGCCGCAGCGTCAGCGAAGCGGCGCTCATGAGGTCAGCTAAAGGACGAAATTTTGCAGAGGTCTCATATAATTGGTAATCGAATAATTAGGAGGTTTCACCATGAGCTTCAGGATCTTGGTTGTTGACGATGAAATTGATTTTTTAGAGACGATTATAAACCGACTAAGAAAGAGAAAATTTGAGGCCATAGGCGTAACCAGTGGAGAGGAGGCCATCGAGTTTATAAAAGAGCACCGATTTGACGTGATTGTATTGGACATCAAAATGCCGGGCGGTATGGATGGGATTGAGGTTCTGCGGGAAACCAAGAAGATTCAGCCGTTAGCGGAAGTCATCCTGCTCACCGGACACGCAGCGGTGGAAACGAGTATTGAGGGGTTGAAGCTGGGCGCCTTCGACTACCTGCTCAAACCCATAAAATTTGAAGAGCTTTTAAAAAAGATGACTGAAGCGTATGAGAAAAAAGCCGAACACGACCGGAAAATACGTGACGCCAAGGTTCAGGAGCTCATTCGCTCTCCTCTGAGTGTATTTGATAAGGATGATTAGAGTAATTTTCAAAATTGAGCGACCTTTTTTAAAAGGAAAATATTTTTAGCAATCGTTCTTAGAACTGGATTCATTTTTAAGCTATTTTTCTAATTCGTCCGCGGGTTTTTTGACGGTCTTCTTTTGTCCTGGCATGCTTGGAGAAGTAAGTAAAACCTCTTGCTTCTTAAAAGATTGACCGGTTTCTTTTTTCATTGTAAGTATCTAATCGGAATGAAACATAGCAGTTATATTTCCGTTGAGTTTTTGAGTTATAAGGAGAGATAATTTTAGAAGCCATCTTAAAAAAAAATTTTACCCTAACTCATGTACACCGCTTCGCTGACGCTGCAGCGGTATATGTTGTACGAAAATTTAAGTCCTCGAAATATCTAACATATTCCTGCGAGTTAAATTTTCTTTCTCCGCGATGTAGATCAAAACGCTAATTTTGAGATAGCTTCTAATAAAATAATTCTTCAGGCGCTATCAGGGCTGAAAAGACAGGAGATTGATTGGTACTGTCGTGGATATAAGAAAGGACCGCTTCTTTTACTAAATGTCAGGTTTATATGTAATGAAAGTCCGTCATTTATTGTACTTGACATAAAACCGGCCTTTTTTTATTCTCCACTGGTATTGGAGGAAGCTTCTTTCACCAGCACATAATCTCTACCGCCTGTGGAATATCAACCCACAGAAACTGAACGCTTCCCCTATAGGCGGCGTTTACGGAATTAGAGTATGGATTGGAATAAATTTAAAAGTAACGGTTATTACCGTTCGCTAACCAGAAACATATTTCTGACTATCTTCATCGTTTCAATAATGCCCATGGTTCTGGTAAGCGGTATAATTTTATATCAGTTCCAGACCTCCTATCATGAAAAAGTCAACGCTCACCTTGAAGAACTGGTTCTGAAACACAAGCAGAATATTGACATTTTTTTGAAAGAGAAACTGAGTGACATTCGGTTCCTGGGGGAGGCATTCAACTTCACGCAGCTGAAAGACGAGTCTGTTTTACAGGAGATACTCAGAAACCTGCAGCAGGAATACGGCCCGGTTTTTGTGGACTTGGGCGTGATCAACAGCTACGGTCTTCAGGTTGCCTACGCTGGTCCTTTCAAATTGGGTATGGCATTGTACGCGACCGCTGACTGGTTTCAAAGCGCCATGCAGACCGACTATTTTATCAGTGACGTCTTTCTGGGTCTGCGCGGCCTGCCTCACTTTATCATCACGGTCAGAAAGAACTGGATGGGTGAGCAGTGGATATTGAGGGCCACCATTGATTTCGTGGCTTTCAATAACCTCGTTGAAAACATCCGTATTGGTGAGACCGGTTTCGCTTTTATCCTCAACAGGGAAGGAAAATTCCAAACCACACAGCTTCTCGACATAATGCCCGCCAAAGAACCTTACATGGAATTTTTAAAAAAAGGGCAAGGGTCCATTGACAAAATCCATATAGTTGAGAAAACCGGCGGATCTGGAAATAAGAACATTTATGTAGCGGCCTTTCTCAAAGAGGGTGACTGGCTTCTGGTCTATCAGCAAAGATCCCGGGACGCGTTTTCGGATTTTGAAAAAGCGCTCATCGTAACCCTGGCGATCATCCTGTCAGGTGGGCTGGGCATCATAACGACAGCCTTTATTCTGTCGAGAAAGATGGTCGACCGTGTTGTCAGCGCGGACCAAGAAAAGGAAATGATGAACGAACAGATTATTGAATCGGGCAAACTGGCGTCTGTCGGGGAACTGGCCGCCGGGATAGCGCACGAAATCAATAATCCGGTAGCTATTATGGTTGAAGAAGCTGGATGGATCGGGGACCTACTGGAGGAGGAAGAGTTTCAGCAGGGTAAAAACCTTGATGAGTTCCAGCGGGCCCTGAATCAGATTCGGGCCCAGGGGCGACGCTGTAAGGAAATCACCCAAAAACTGCTCAGTTTCGCCCGAAAAACCGACTCCCGGGTCCAGGAAGTAAATGCGAATGAATTGATAGATGAAATCGTCGCCCTTTCAGCGCAAAGAGCAAAATACAGTAACGTCACCATTGAGACCGACCTTCAGAATGACCTGCCCGCTTTGCATATGTCCCAGACGGAACTTCAGCAGGTTCTTTTAAATTTAATCAATAACGCGCTTGACGCTATGGAAAAGCAAGGTGGAACAATCAATATATCCAGCAAAACGGTGGATAGCAGCGTTATGATCGAAGTGACCGATGATGGTCCGGGGATTCCTGAAGCGAACCTGTCACGAATTTTTGATCCGTTTTTTACAACCAAACCGGTTGGAAAAGGCACGGGTTTGGGATTGTCCATCTGCTACGGGATAATCAACAAGTTAGGAGGGCAATTGGAAGTCAGGAGCACTTTGAACAAGGGGAGCGTGTTTTGTGTACGGATTCCTCTCCCGGAGAAAAAGGATAATAATCTGGAGGAACCGTCGGCGGATTCCCGTTGACTGACGGAAAAGCTCTAATTATGAGGAGATTAATTAATGGCTATTGCTAAGGTTATGTTGGTGGACGATGAGGTTCCCTTTGTGGAAGCCATGACCAAACGTTTAACAAAAAGGGATTTGAATGTCATTTCTGCCTATAGCGGACAGGAATCCTTGGAAAAGCTCAGTAAGACTCAAACCATCGAAGTCGTTATCCTGGACGTAAAGATGCCGGGTATGGACGGGATCGAAACTTTACAGGAGATCAAGAAATCATACCCTTTGGTGGAAGTGATAATGCTGACTGGCCACGCGACCGTTGAGACGGCTATTGAAGGGATGAAGCTGGGAGCCTACGATTACCTGATGAAGCCCTGTGAAATGGACGTGCTTATGGCGAAGGTGGAGGAAGCGGTTGATAAAAAAAGGAAACATGAAGATAAAATCATTGAAGCGCGCATGAAGGAAATTACTTCCCGACGTCCTTAGGAGGGAACAATCATGCCCGAGAATGAGACTAATCAGGCTAATTACATTAAACTGCTGCTCGTGGATGATGAAGAGGACTACGTCTATGTCCTCACCAATCGTCTGCAGAAGAGAAAGATCGAGGTGACCAAGGCCTACAGCGGATCAGAGGCGATCCAGGTGCTTCGCAAGCAAGACTTTGACGTGGCGGTTTTGGATCTTAAGATGGAAGATATGGATGGCATAGAGGTGCTTAAAATCTTTAAAAAAATGTATCCGGAAATGGCGGTCATTATGCTTACCGGGCATGGATCGGAACAAGCCGCCCTCGAAGGTATCAAATTCGGAGCCTTTGATTACCTAACCAAACCATGCGAACTTGATGAACTGGTTAAAAAAATCAAAGATGCGGCTCAGCAGAGGGGGTGATCGAGGTGAATGGTTTTAAGATACTTCTTGTGGATGATGAGATCGAGTTCCTGGAAACATTAATGAAACGCATAAAAAAACGGGCCGTGGACGTAACTGGAGTCTCGAGTGGTGAGAAGGCGCTTGAGGAAATAGAGAAGAATCCCTATGACGTGGTGGTGCTGGACGTGAAGATGCCCGGGATGGACGGGATTGAGACGTTAAGAGAGATTAAGAGGCGCTATCCTTTGATAGAGGTGATCATGCTCACCGGGCACGCCAGCGTCGAAGTGGCCGTGCAGGGAATGGAACTGGGCGCCTTTGACTATCTTATGAAACCGATGGATATTGATGAGCTTTTATACAAGTTGGAGGATGCTTACAAAAAGAAAACCTTACATGAACAAAAGATATTAGCGCGGGAGAAGGATGTAGGAATATAGAACATAGCTGTTACAAATAATACATCTTTAACCTGGCTCATGTGGAAACTCAAGTTAAGGAGGAGAGGAATTAATGAATTTTTTTAAGCAGTGGGGCCAGTTCATGATGATGGGCGCGAGGGCCCATGCCAAGTGGGAACTGCAGGTTTCCAATACCATACTGAACGATAAAAAAAGGCTGGTGATTCTTGGCCTGATTGCCGTTTCGGTCATTTTGGGAGGCATTGCGTTTGCAGATCAGGTCGGCGAGGCTATGCCGCATTTCCTGGGAGGCAAGAAGGCTTACAGTCCGGCTTTTTACACCCCGGGCATTTTTGTCGTGTCAATACTTATAGGACTTGGCGCAGGATTGATCACCGGGTGTATCGGCGCTGGCGGCGGTTTTATAATCGCCCCCGCACTGATGAGCGCGGGTGTCAAAGGTATCCTGGCCGTGGGTACGGATCTTTTTCACATTTTCGCTAAAGCGATCATGGGAAGTGTTATTCATAAAAAACTGGGCAATGTATCGGTGCGCCTTGCGTTCATCTTCATGATCGGCTCAATCGTCGGCGCTACGATAGGCGGGGTTATCAACCGTGTTTTATTTGAAATCAATCCCGTTTTAAGTGACGCCTTTATTACCACCATCTATGTTCTTATGCTCGGCATCCTCGGAGCCTATGCCCTCATCGATTTTCTCAAGGCCAGGAAAGCTCCGGTGGCGAAAGAATTTCATGGGGTCAAGGACGAAGGGGTCGAGATGGCTAGTCTGCCTCAGAAACTTCAGTCCATTAACATTCCCCCCATGATTACCTTCGATCAAGGCCTGGTACCGGGGGGGCGGCGGATATCATTCTTGTTCCTGACCCTTTCCGGGGCGCTGGTTGGATTTTGCGCGGCCATTATGGGCGTTGGCGGCGGTTTCCTGACTTTTCCCATATTTGTTTATGTCCTTGGGGTTTCATCAATGACCACCGTGGGAACAGATATCTTTCAGATCATCTTTACGGCGGGTTACGCCTCAATCGCTCAGTATGCCATATTTGGTTTCATCTTTTACACCCTGGCCATGGGCATGCTGCTGGGGTCGCTTTTAGGAATACAGATAGGGGCTATGGTCACAAAGGTTGTCAAAGGCATCACGATTCGCGGTTTTTACGCTATGGCCGTCCTGGCCGGTTTTGTCAACCGCGCTTTCGCGTTACCGGGGAAACTCGCTGAAATGGAGATTATCCCGTTATCCCAGCAGGCTTCTTCTGTTTTGAACATTATCGGCATCTGGGCCTTTTTTATTGTTATCAGCTTGTTCGGAATTTGGGTGATAGGTACCTTTTTTAGAAATATCAATGTTCTAAAGGGAGAAGGGGGCGTATCATGATTACGCATAAAAAAGAATTCACCGGTGGGGTTGTTTTATTCCTGGGATTTATGGCGGTGCTGGTTATCATGTTTCTGCCTGTTTTCAACGGGCAAAATGGCTTGAAAGCTATGGACTCCCTTTATAATTCCATATCCAAGGGTTCAGTGTATTACATCCCTGAACTCAAAGGTGAAGCCGAAAAATATAAAGACAATGAAATCACCGTGACTATTGCCATGTCTAGCGAACAACAGGCCAAAGAAACGGTCCCTCTCTTTGAAAAAGGCGGCGCTCAAACAGAGTTGTCAGGCAAAGAGATAAAAGTGAGCGGTAATCTACAGAAGATAATTGTTAACTGCCTTGAGGACGCGGATCACATGTTTGCTAATAATGGCGAAAAGGTAAAGGAAAAATATAACTACGCAGAGAAAAAAGTCCTTTATAACTGGTGGAAGGCGCTTAAGGCCATGGATAAGAACCTAACAAAGCAAAAGAAATTTTCTGAGGCCAAGTTCATTTCTTCCGTGGGTAAAAAGGCGGTGGAGTGTTCTTATAATTACTATGAGATCGAGCCGCAGAAGATAGCCGACAAATACGGCATCGTATTTATATCTCTTTTGTTTTACATCGTTTATACCATCTGGTATGGTTTTTCCATTATGTTCATGTTTGAAGGGTGGGGATTGAAGCTCGAAGATTAAGATACGCTTTCACCTGACCGTATAAAAGGCTAAAGGCAGATCGAGTTTCTCTCTTGCCTTTAGCCTTTTTTTTGATATTTTATGCCTTACTGCATATAATCATGAATATAATTTATTTATCACCATTTGACCTTGAGGCAGGGAAAGATTTAGTTTCGGCCATGAGCGTAAACCGCCTTACGACAAACGCCAAAACATCATGTAATTGCCAGTTGTTATATCATGGCAGCCGCCGTTAGGGCCTTGATTTATCTTAGTAATCAAACGGAACGTAATTCTGGCAATTACTATAACCTGGTAATAAAATGATTCATTATGCGAAAAAGGACTTTTGAGGCCTTATGTTTAGCCGCTTGAAAATACCTTTTTTAAAAAGGCGCACTCAAGACGAGTCTGAGGTCGAGGAACTCCGTATCGCGTTTAAGGCCAGGTACCATAATTTCAAGCTTCTCTTAAACGCCAACAACAGATCCCTGGAAATCATGGCTGAGATGGAAGAAGCCCTGCAAGGCATCCAGCCTTTTGGAATGACCTTTATCCAGGCTTTGACTACCAGCGTCTCTACCAGTGTTTGGCAGATTATCAAACAGCTGAACGAATTGGCTCCGGGAAAATATGAAAAGCTTTATGACAGGTTCAAGGAGATCCAAAAGCAGATAAACCCGTTGGTTTATCCTAAGAGATCTGCCCAGGGAGGCCCGTTGGTTCTTTCATTTCAGGACGTCGATAGAAATCTGGCCGACCAGGTTGGAAGCAAAATAGCGAATCTCGGGGAGGTAAAAAACCAAATTAACCTGGAGGTTCCCAACGGGTTCGTTATCACTGCCCAGGCTTACCACCAGTTTATGGAATACACTGATCTTCAAACGGAAATCAGCCGCCGGCTTCAGACAGCCGACATGGACCGCCTCGACCAGCTTTACAGCCTTAGCGCGGCCATTCAGCAGTTGATTATCCAGGCGCCGCTTTCCGGAGAACTTGAAACGGCCATTATGGAGCACTACCGGCAGCTCGTTGAAAAGGAAGGCGTCAGAGTGACGGTGGCCATGCGCAGCAGCGCTTTGGGTGAAGACCTCGCCGGAACCTCCTTTGCCGGTCAGTATCGGTCGGAACTCAATGTGAGCAGCGAAAACATTATCAATGCCTACAAAGAGATCGTGGCCAGCAAATACAGTCTTCCCGCCGTCACCTACCGTTTGAACCGGGGTATCCGCGACCAGGATGTAGCCATGTGCGTGGGCTGCATGAGCATGGTGGACGCCGTTTCAGGCGGTGTGGTTTATTCCCAGAATCCGATGGATATACACAGCCATACGACCATCATCAATTCGGTCTGGGGGCTTCCGAAGTCAGTTGTGGATGGAAGCACGGTCCCGGATTTATTCATTGTTTCTCAAAATGGACCCATGGAAATTCTGTACAGGGAAATTCCAGTTAAAGAACGGAAATTCGTGTGTTATCCGGATGAGGGAGTCTGCCGTTTGGAGATTAGCGGTGAAGAAGCCCGCATGGCTTCATTGAACGATGAACAGGTCCTGGAACTGGCGCGCCTGGCGACACGGCTCGAGGAATACTACGGGGTACCGCAGGACATCGAGTGGGCGGTCAGGCCGGACGGGTCATTCGTTGTTCTTCAATGCCGGCCTCTGAAGGAGACGAAGAGGGAAAAGGTCCGGGATTTAAAAGCCGTTAAGGAAGGGGTTCTCGGCGAGGTAGTTTTCGAAGGCGGGGTCCTGGCCAGCCCCGGGGCGGCCGCCGGTCCGGCCTATATTGTAAAAAAAGACATGGACGCGCTCCAGTTCCCCGAGGGAGGGATTCTGGTGGCGGTCCAATCACTGCCGCGCTGGGCTCCGCTCATGAATCGGGCGGCCGCCATTATTACGGAGCAGGGAAGCATTGCCGGGCACCTGGCGACCGTGGCCAGGGAGTTCGGCGTACCCGCCTTGTTTGGCGTGAAAGGAGCGATAGATAAGCTGGAAAACGGGCAGGTGATTACCGTTGACACGGAAGACGCCAAGGTCTATGAGGGCCGTGTCGAGGCCTTGCTGGAAAGGCAGAAAGATCCCAAAAATCTTATGAAAGACAGTCCGGTTTTTCAGACCCTTGAAGGAGCGGCCAGGCTTATCGTTCCTTTGAACCTACTGGACCCGGACGCCCCGAGTTTCAAACCCGATAATTGCAATACCTTTCACGATATCACCCGGTTTTGTCATGAAAAGGCGGTGCAGGAGATGTTCCAGTTCGGCAAGGAGCATCGTTTCCCGGAACGCTCCAGTAAACAGCTGTATTATAAAGTGCCCATGCAGTGGTGGATTCTGAATCTGGATGATGGTTTCAAGGAGGAGATCGAGGGTAAATACGTTAAGCTGGAAAATATCGATTCAATTCCCATGTTAGCCCTTTGGGAGGGATTCACGGCCGTTCCCTGGGCAGGCCCGCCCCCTATTGACGGAAAGGGTTTCATGTCGGTCATGTTCCAGGCCACTACCAACAGAGCCCTGGCCCCAGGCGTTCGTTCCAACTATGGTGAGCGCAATTATTTCATGATTTCAAAAAACTACTGCAGCCTGAATTCAAGGCTTGGCTTTCATTTTTCCACCGTGGAAACCCTGGTTGGAGATAGGCCGAGTGAGAATTACGTTAGCTTTCAATACAAAGGCGGGGCGGCGGATTTTAACCGGAGACTCAAAAGGGTCACATTCCTCAGGGACATCCTCGAGGAACATGGTTTCAGGGTTGAGGTCACAAAAGACAACCTCATCGCTCGCGTGGAGAATCACGAGAAAGATTTCATGAAAACAGCCCTTAAAATCATCGGCTACCTGACCATTCACACCAGACAGCTTGATATGATCATGTCAAATGAAGCCTCGGTAAATTACTACAGAAACAAGATCGAAAAGGATATTCGCGAGTTGCTTGAACCTGTGGCTAAAACACACGAACCTCATTCATAAAATCTGAGACAGTATTGTGGGAGGCGGATCATGGCGAAAAAAAACGCTTCATTATCCAGGGCGGATAAATTTTTACCCAAGGAGGCCCAAGAGGAACTGAAGGTTATTTTTGCGGCGGTCCCGCATGACATATTCGTTTATCTTTTCAGTCAGAAAGATGACGACCAACAGGTGCTTCAGATGGGCCGGGAGCTTATCCAGGCCTTTCAGGAAATTTCGGATAGAATCAAATTTAAGGAATATAACCTTTCCCATAAGCAGGCCAAGAAATGGGAAGTTACAACCACCCCCTCGCTTGTCTTTTCTCCGGAGCGTTACTCGATAAAATACCTCGGGATACCCCTTGGGGAAGAAGGACGAACACTCCTGGAAACCCTGATGTTGATTGGGCTTGGGGACAGTCAGGCCAGCGATCAGGCCAGAAAGGTAATACAGAAAATTGACACACCCAGAAAGGTTAATGTCTTTGTCAGTTCAACCTGTCCGTACTGCCCTCAGCAGGCCATCAACGCCATTAAGGCGGCCATAGAAAACCCCGGACTGATTTCGGCGAGTATCATTGACACCGGCTTCAATCCCGAACTGACCGAACGCTACTCCGCTTTCAGTGTCCCTCAAACGTTTGCCAACGATGTTTTGATTGCCAAAGGCGCACAGCCTCAGGAGCTTTTCGCGGCTTCTTTGGACCTGCTGGAAGAACAGCATTATTTTATTCCTTTGAGTGACGCTGAGCGGGTTGAAACTGACTTGGTTATTATTGGAGGCGGGCCCGCGGGTTTGACGGCGGGCATTTACGCCGTTCGGAGCGGGCTCAATACCGTGATTGTCGAACGTGAGAACCTGGGCGGCCAGGTGGCCACCACACCCATTGTGGAAAATTACCCCGGGCTGGCTCACGTTGGAGGAAAAAACCTGGTGGACATCATGGTCGCTCACGCCCTTGAGTATGTGAAAATTTTTCCCAGGGAGCCCGTTATGGAAATCAACCCGGATAGCACCATAGAGGTAGTTACCGCCGCGAGGCGTTTTACCGCCCGGGCGGTTATTTTCGCCACCGGAGCCAGTTACAGGCGGCTGGGAGTGCCTGGGGAATCCCGGTTAGCCGGCCGGGGTGTGAGCTACTGCAGCACCTGCGATGGGCCTCTTTTTGTCGGGAAAGAGGTGGTGATAGTCGGCGGAGGCAACAGCGCGGTCACTGAAGCGATTCACCTGCATCATATGGGGGTAAAAGTGGCTCTTATTCACCGGGGAGATACACTCCGGGCGCAGGAGCATCTGGTCAAAGACCTACAGGCTGATAAAATCCCTGTCCTTTGGAATACGGAAGTGAAAGAGATTCGCGGTAAAGAACGGGTCACTGAGATTGAGATTTACAACAATAAAGATGACCAGACTGAGATTTACGCTGCGGACGGGGTCTTTATTTCTATCGGATACATACCGGAGGTGGACCTGGCGAAAAAAACCGGCCTGGAACTTACATCGGACGGGTTTATTAAGCAGGATGGTCAGCATCGAACAAACATTCCGCGTATCTACAGCGCCGGTGACGTGGAAGGAGGATACAAACAGATTGTAACGGCCGCCGGAGCTGGGGCGGCAGCCGCCATGACCGTTTTCGAGGATTTGACGCAGCCTTATTGGAAAGAGAAAGAAATTCAAGGTAAACGCTGATTTTTATTATTAATGGTGACGGCCTGCCTGACCGATTAAAGATAGTGTGGGGTCTGTTTTATCACTTAAATCGGATCGTGAAGGTCATCGTTCCGGTTGCCAATGGCAGATATTCAAAGTGGAGACCTCTGTAAAACCAGTAATTTTGTTGAAATCGCAGAAGGCGAAAAATTAACCCGCAGGAATATTACCAAGTATTTCGAGGACTTAGTTTTGAGTCTGACATATGCCGCTGCAGCGTCAGCCAAGCGGTGCACATGAGTTCGGCTAAAGGACGAAGTTTTGCAGAGGTCTCAAGTGGTCTTTTCGCGCGTTTGATATACATGCCAGACAAGTTCCAGATCCCCTCAAATAATTTCGTAAAAAAAGCTTACCGATTGGCGGTATTTTTAGTATCATGCCCTAAAATATTCAGTGATTAGTTTTACAATGCACAAAAAGGCAAAGCATCGCAAGAGAGACTTAAGACAAGACGATCAAATTTCGCTGAACCTTAATGGTTATACCCGGTGGAGTTTACATGCGGTAAGGTAAGCCGCGCACTGGTGAGGATAAAAAGATCGGAGTTGAAAATTTTAACCTATGGCGTCCTTTAAAAAAAGACACTCAGAAATCTGGGCGGTCGGGGGAGGCAAAGGAGGGGTAGGTAAAAGCTTCATATTAAGCAGCGTGGGCAGCCATCTGGCCCTACAAGGGAAACAGGTGGTTCTACTGGATGCTGATCTTGGGGGCGCAAATCTGCACACGTTCCTGGGAATGAATAAACCGGCGATTTCTCTGACCGATTTCTTTGACGATAAATTACCCCTTTCCGAACTCATCGTTGACAGCGGTGTCGACAACATGGGCCTGCTGACCGGAGCGATCCGTTCGCTGGCCCCCAATGGTATCAAACATACTCAAAAATTAAAATTGTTCAGGCATATCGAGGAGCTTGAAACTGAATATGTTCTGATCGACCTGGGCGGAGGGATCCATTTCAATACCCTTGACACCTTCCTCCTCGCCGACAAGATGATAATGGTGGTAGTCCCGGAAATCATTGCCATAGAAAATATGTATCATTTTTTAAAGAACGTCTTTTACAGGAAGCTGACCAACACCCTGAGCGCTTACGGATTAAAGGACATTGTTCGGAAAGCCTGGCAAAACCGGAGCGAATTAAATATCACGAGCCTTAAAGAACTGGTTGACCATTTAAAGGGCCTGTCAAAACGGGTGGAGGATATCATCAATATGGAGTTATCCAACTTCACTGTATACATCGTTCTCAACCAGATTAGAAATCATCAGGAAATAATAATTGGTAATTACGTAACAAGCGTTTGCATGAAATATTTTGATCTCAAAGCTGAATACGCCGGATATATCGAGTATGACAGCTTTGTCTCCCGATGCATAAACGAAAGGCAGCTTTACATGAAAGCCAATTCATCATCAAGCTGCGCCAAAGAAATAAAAAGACTAACCAGGAATCTTTTGGAAGGAAAACATATCCGTATTGGCAACTAATTATGACCCGGGATAATTACAATAAATGTTTTAAGGTACTGGAGCTTTCTCCTGACGCTTCGCTGCCTGAAATACAAAGGGCTTACCTTTTCCTCAAGGATTTGTATTCAAAAAATTCGATTGTGACCATACCGGTTGAGGACGACGTCCCGGAAGGGCATAAAGAACAGGTCCTTCATCAAATTGAAGAGGCGTATCGCACACTGTTGACATTTTTTAAAGAGGAGGCCGCAAAATCAAAACCTGCCAAAAAACCTCTACTGCCTGAAGATGATTTCCAGATAGATATCCCTGAGCCAATTTCTTACAGCGGACACTCGCTAAAACAGATAAGGAAAAATTTGAATATTGACCTGCTCGATATCGCGATTACAACCAAGATACAGGTGGAGCACCTTGAAAATATCGAGAACGAAAAATATAATGACCTTCCGCCCGAAGTATATGTGAGAGGATTTATTGTAAATTTTGCCAAGGCCCTCTCGCTTGACCCCAAAACGGTAGCCGATGATTACATGAGCAGGTATTATAGTTGGAAGAATGGATTTAAGGGGAAATAGA
>JAFDLS010000231.1 GCA_019306365.1 Deltaproteobacteria bacterium | reverse complement strand
TTTAAGGGGTTTTAGGGGGAGCATAGTTACAAGCTCCCCCCATCTATATAAACAGGCCTAAGCTGGCCTGGATTCAAGCGCCAGACCATGGTCATTGGTCTTGACTGTCACGGTGTCGCCTTCCGTGAACCGGCCTTCCAGCATGGCCGTAGCCAGGGCGTCCTGGATATTGCGCTGGATAGCGCGTTTCAAGGGCCGGGCCCCGTACACAGGGTCAAAACCTTCCCTCGCCAGAAAATCCCTGGCCCCGTTTTCAAGGGAAATTTCCAGTTTGTGATCGGCCAGGTTCTTGTTCAGAAGGCTGATCTGGATATCCACGATCTCCTTGACCTGCTCCATGGTCAACGAATGGAAGATGATGATGTCATCCAGGCGGTTCAGGAACTCAGGCTTAAAGTGCGCCCTGAGCGCCTCCATAACACGCCGTTCCATCTCATCGCTGTCCTCCCCCGCCAGATCGGTTATCCACTGGGAACCAATATTGGAGGTCATGAGAATGATGGTGTTCTTGAAATCCACGGTTCGCCCCTGTCCGTCGGTCATCCGGCCGTCATCCAGGACTTGAAGCAGGGCGTGAAATACATCGGAATGGGCTTTTTCGATCTCATCAAACAGGATTACTGAATATGGCCGGCGGCGAACCGCCTCGGTCAGCTGGCCGCCTTCCTCATAACCAACATATCCGGGAGGCGCGCCGATTAGCCTGGCCACGGAGTGCTTTTCCATGTATTCGGACATATCTATACGGATCATGGCCTGTTCATCATCAAACATGAACTCGGCCAGGGCGCGCGCCAGTTCGGTCTTGCCCACGCCGGTGGGGCCCATAAATATAAAGGAGCCGATGGGCCGGTTGGGGTCCTGAATTCCGGCTCGAGCCCGGCGAACGGCCCGGGAAACAACCTGAATCGCATCGTTTTGACCCACCACTCTCTGTCTCAAATTATCTTCCATGTGAAGGAGTTTGTCGCGTTCGCCTTCCATGAGCTTTGCGACGGGTATATTGGTCCATCTGGACACAATCTCGGCCACGTCGTCGGCGTCGACTTCCTCTTTGAGCATTCGCTTATGCTCCTGAGTCTCTTCCAGATGTTGATTGACCTCAGCCAGCCTGGCCTGGAGTTCAGGGATGCGCCCATACGTGAGTTCCGCCGATTTGGCCAGGTCACCGGCGCGCTGCGCGGCCTCCGCTTCCTGACGGGCCTGTTCGATTTGTTCCTTAATGGAGCTCAAATCGGTGATGGTCGCTTTTTCAGCCTGCCACTGAGACTTGAGCGCGGCGGATTCCTCATGCATTTCGGCCAGCACCTGCTCGATTTTGATCAAACGGTCCCTGGAGGCGTCATCTTTTTCTTTTTTCAACGCCTCTCGCTCGATCTCCAGCTGAATGATCCGGCGTTCGATCTCATCAATCTCAGCCGGAAGGCTGTCTATCTCAATCCTGAGATGAGCGGCCGCTTCATCTATCAGGTCAATGGCCTTGTCAGGCAAAAAACGATCGGTGATATATCGGGCTGAAAGAGCGGCCGAGGAAACCAGGGCGCTGTCCTTGATTCGGACGCCGTGATGGACCTCATAGCGTTCCTTCAATCCCCTGAGAATACTGACCGTGTCCTCAACCGTGGGCTCGGTCACCATAACCGGGGCGAACCTTCTTTCCAGGGCCGGGTCTTTTTCGATGTGTTTGCGGTACTCGTTGATGGTCGTGGCCCCGATACACCTGAGCTCACCCCTGGCCAGAGCCGGTTTGAGCATGTTAGAGGCGTCCATCGAACCTTCAGCCGCACCAGCGCCCACCAGGGTATGCATCTCGTCTATAAACAGAATGATCTCTCCAGCCGCGTCTTCGATCTCCTTGAGCACGGCTTTGAGACGGTCCTCGAATTCGCCGCGGTATTTGGCTCCAGCCACCAGAGCGCCGATATCCAGCGCGACCACCCGTTTGTCTTTCAGACTCTCAGGCACGTCGCCGTTGGCGATTCGTTGAGCCAGACCTTCAACAATGGCTGTCTTGCCCACACCGGGCTCTCCGATTAAAACCGGGTTGTTCTTGGTGCGCCGGGAAAGAATCTGTATGGCCCGTCTGGCTTCCTCGTCACGGCCAATAACCGGATCAAGCTTGCCTTGGTGAGCCAGGTCGGTTAAATCACGAGCGAATTTCTCCAAAGCCTGATACTTGTCCTCCGGATTCGGATCGGTCACCCGCTGGGATCCTCGAATGTCCTTCAGACCCTGGAAAATTTTGTCCCGGTTCACTCCCTGTGCCAGAAAAACCCTGGCCGCCGGATCATCTTTAACCGCTAAAATCGCCAGAAGCAGATGCTCGGTGCTGACATAATCGTCATGCATCTTTTCCGCTTCGGCAAAAGCGACGTCAAAAACCTTTTTCAACTCCGTCCCCATATATGACTGGATGCCGCCGCCTTGAACCTGAGGCAGGGCCGTGAGGCCGGATTCTATATCAGCCAGCAGGGCACCCGGCTGAACGCCCAGCTTTTGCAATATCGGACGGACAACCCCTTCTCGCTGGTCCAGCAGGGCCTTGGCCAGGTGAAGCGGTTCCATCTGCTGATGTCCTCGAGACTCAGCCAGCCGCTGGGCCTCCTGGACCGCTTCCTGGGATTTTAGGGTCATCTTGTCAAATCTCATGTTTTATATCCTCCGAAAATCAAGAGCTTATCGAATTATTGGAGCTATTATTAAATTAAGTTCGCCCAGGGCGAGTGTCAAGGCAGGTTGAGGGATTTATGGAGGAAATGGGATTGCCTATCAAGTAGAGAAAGATATGTCAGAGGTGCCTGTAAAATATTGCTCGGACGGTTAAATTCGCCAGGGTGATATAAAAAATGAAACTTTGAGGTTAGCGAGGCGTCAAGCCCTATAGTAATTGCCAAAATTAACTTCCGTTCGATTACTAAGGTAAATCAAGACCCTAACAGCGGCTGCCGTAGTATAACAATTGACAATCACATGATGTTTTGGCGTTTGTCATAAGGTGGCTTGCGAGAACGGCTGAAACTAAATCTTCTCCTATCCCAAGGTTAAACGGAAAATATTTATGACAAACGCTCTATCTATTTGTAAGTCCTTGGTAATCTCTCGATTCCTGATTTCGTAGGAATAACAGTTTCATGGATACCTAAATGTCATTCCCGCGCAAGCGGGAATCCAGAAAAAAGAATCTTTTATACACCGGCCTTCTGGCCAGTGTAATTGAACTCTGAGACAGGAAGACTTTACTTCAGTTTGATGAGATTATTTACCTTCCGCACGCCATAAACCGTTCGGGCGATCTGCGCCGCTCTAGTTTTGGTATCTGCAGAATCAACGGCCCCGGTAAGCGTTACTTCACTCTTGAAAGTTTTTACACCTATGGCAAACCCTTTCAGGATGTCATCTTTTATGAGCTTGGCCTTCACCTTGGTCGTAATAGTAGCGTCATCAACCGTCTGGCCAGCGGTCCTGCCACCGGGCGTCAGACAGGCTGAAAGGCTAAAAAGAAGGACGAAACAGATTATTAAGGCGGTTATCATTCCCATTTTTTTCATTGTCTTACCTCCCGGCTATTTGATTATCAGATTTTGCTGAACATTTTAACTTTATCACTTATCTGTATTCACTTTCAATCATTTCCTGCCAGGCGGACAGATCCTTAAGCGCCCGCTTTGAATAATAAGCCCTCCGATCCTTTTTTCGCACACCGGCGGGAGCCGGCGGGAAAAGGCCGAAATTTACATTCATGGGCTGGTAGTCCCTGGAAGTTTTATTCGTGACATGGGTTATCAAGGACCCGTGAGCCGTAGTTGGCGGCGGCACTACCATAGGCAG
>JAFDLS010000230.1 GCA_019306365.1 Deltaproteobacteria bacterium | reverse complement strand
GATCATTGACGTTAAAAGAATCGAATCAAGCTGCAAACTGGAGTGTTCGTTAAGCCGGGAGATCGCCCGTTTTTCAGAAAAAACAATAATGAAAGGATTTGGCTCCTCTGACTGTTCCTGCGAAACCCATCTTCATTATTTCAGGAAGAATCCGGCTCGTGATTTAAACCGGTTATTGAAAAAAATGGCAGGTGCCGTGAAATGAAAAAACAAATGGATCCGGGCATGCACTCCGCGGAACACATCCTGAACCAGACCATGATAAGGATGTTTGAGTGCAACCGCTGTTTCAGCGCCCATATCGAAAAGAAAAAATCGAAATGTGACTATGATTTCAATCGCGCTTTAAGCGAGGAAGAAATCAATCAGCTTGAAAAAAAGGTCAACGAGGTTATCGGTGAGAATCTGCCGATAATAGCGGAGTATGTAACCAGGGAGGAAGCTCAGGAGCGTTACAGCCTTAAACGGCTGCCTCAGGACGCGGGCTTCGACATTCGCATTGTAAAAGTCGGGGATTATGACTCCTGCCCCTGCATTGGCCCTCACGTCCAATCAACCGGGGAGATTGGCGCGTTTCGCGTTGTATCGACAAGCTTTGAAAATAATGTTTTGAGGATAAGGTTCAAACTTGACAGGCCGGGGTAAGATTAGCAGTCTGTTCCGGGCGTTGAAAAAAATTCACCAGATTGAGACCTCATCTGCCGTTGGCGTTCTTTAACTTAAATATTATTCTACTCGTTCCCAAGCTCCAGCTTGGGAACCAGAGGAAAGGGCGGGGTTAGCCGTTAAATATCATCAACGAATTTGGAGGTGAACCTTTAACTTAAATATTATTGGTGCCGGCTCCGTTTTGTGCCGGTCGATTATAAAGGTTATATCCTCATATTATTAAAACCTGAAAGTTTCTTGACAAAAAAAACATACCCCTTACAATATATTACATAGCTAAAAATCAGTCCGATAATTAAAAACCGTTCTAAAAGGCGTCTCATACATACAGCCCGATGGAGGCTTTTTTATGCCTGAATCCTCTCCTGCCGAGCAGACACCGTCTTTAACCGAAGTACACTCCCTGCTCAACCCGGACAAACCCGTGGCGATTGGAACGGAGCGGATTATCACGTGGTCCGAACTGCATACCAGGAGCCAGGCCCTGGCCAAAGGCTTATACGGGCTGGGACTGCGTCCCGGGGATAAAGCCACGGTCATGATCTACAATCTGCCCGAGTATATTGAAATACTCTCGGCCCTGTCTCTGCTCGGAGTGGGGTTGGTTATGGTCGGATACCGCAATAAAGCGCCGGAGATCGAATACATCACGAACAACTCGGACGCCAAATGTCTCATCTTCTACCACGAATTCGCGGAGCGGATTTTACCATACACCCACCGGTACGAAGGGCTGCTTCCTCAAGGCTTTGTCAGCATCGGCCGGACGTCCCTTGAGGGCGCGGTTGACTGCGAGGATTTAATTAAAAACCCGCCGGACGTGGATCTAACTAATCTGCCTGATGTTCAGGGGGAAGGTATGATCTACACTTCGGGCACCACGGGCAAACCCAAAGGCGCGGCCCGGAAAGGCGGCCGTGAGAAGCTGGCTGAGTATGGCCTGCATATAATCTCCCAATTTAAATATGGTCTGGATGAAGTCCATCTTGTAGCCTGCCCTCTTTATCATTCCGCCCCTTACGCCTTTTCATCCTGCGCTTTTATCCTCGGAGGGACCCTGGTTCTCATGCCGCGCTTTGACCCTCAGGAGTTTTTGGAAAACGCCGCCCGCTACAAAGTGACCTCGGCTTTTGTGGTTCCGACTATTTTGGATTCCCTGCTTCAGGTGCCCGGGGATATCACCTCCAGGCTTGACCTTTCCAGTCTTCGCGCCCTGATCTGCGGCGGAGCGCCTCTCTTCCCGCAGATAAAACTCGATATTCTCGATCGATTCGGACCGGTTTTATACGAGTTTTACGGTTCCACCGAAACGGGTGTGAACACGGTAATCACCCCGGAAGAAATTCGGGAGCGTCCAACCAGCGTCGGAAAACCTTTTTTTGACAATGACCTCAAGATTTTTGATGAGAACGAAAACGAGGTCCAGGATGGAGAACCTGGTGTGCTTTACATGCATACCGCGTTCCTCATAGACGAATACTATAAAAACAAAGAGGCCACCCGCGAGGCGTTCAGAGGTAAATACATGACCGTGGGAGACGTCGCCATCCGGGATGAGGATGGTTATTACTACATCGTGGACCGCGTCAAGGACATGATCATTCGCGGCGGTGTAAACATTTATCCGGCTGAAGTCGAAGAGGTCCTGCACAATATGCCGGGTATTAAGGACGTGGCTGTCGTCGGCAAACCTGACTCACACTGGGGTGAGATTGTGGCGGCTTTTATTGTTCGTGAAAATAACTCCGAAATAGACGAAGAAACGGTCAGGGAATATCTGAGCGACCAGATGGCCAGCTACAAAATACCTGAAATCATTGTTTTCAAGAGCGAGATTCCCCGAACTCCTACCGGCAAGATCTTGAAAAAAGATCTCAGGGCGGAACTCGTTGCCTGAAAAGACCCAGCAATATGCTCTAAAAAGGGAAGCTCATAACCGTTTAAAACAATTCAGGTGGTGAAAACTTAACCATTAAGGAGGTCAGCAATGTTTACCAGGAGAAAACAATTTATCTGGACCGGAATGTTAGCGGCGATGGCAATTATTCTGCTCACGGTTCCTTTGGTTATGAACGCTTCAGCCAAGGAAGCTAACGATAAAACCGGCTGGGTTTGGACCAAGGAAAACCCCAAACCGGTCTGGTGGACCTGGGGCAAGGATTACGAGCCTACCCCGCCTACGAGAGGCGGGTACCTGCGACTGGCCGCTGGCAGGTATATCGGCCTGATGAACCCCAACCACTGGCCGGTCAATGACTGGAACGCCATGACTTATTTCTACGACTTTCTCCTGTATAACGACGGCAAATTTCAACCAACCGTGCTGTTCATGGCGGAGTCTTACCGTTATACCGATCCGAAGACAGTGGTCATGAAGCTCAGGAAAGGAATCAGCTTTCATGATGGAGCTAAATTCAACGCCGCCGGCCTCAAGTACCAGATAGACTGGATCAAAGACAAGAAGAATGGAGCCTGGTCCAGGGCCTGGTTAGCGCCTATTAAATCTGTGGAAACGCTTGATGAATACACGGTCAAATTCAACTTTAAAAAATCATGGGCCGGATTTCCGGGGATTATGGCCACTGTCCCCGGTTTTATGATCTCACCCAAAGCCCTGAAAAACGATGTACTGCTGCTGAAAGCCAAAAAAGCGAAAGGCAAGGTCAAGAGGGCCAAAAAAATCGCGGCCAAGGCCGAAGATAAAGCCAAACAGGCGGCTAAGGGTTCCGCTGAGGCTGAAAAGTTGGCAGCCAAGGCAAAGAAAGCCAGGGAAAAAGTTATAGCGGCAGAAGAAAACGCTAAAAAACTGGCCGCTCAAACAAAAGGGATCGTATCTCTTGATAATCACGCCGTTGGCTGCGGGAAATATATGTATGACCAAGCCAGCCCAGGCAACTTTTTAAAGTATAAGCGTAATCCAAACTGGTGGTTCGGTAAAAGTATCGGCCGTCCCGATATGCCCTACCCTGACGGTGTTGTGATTACTATTATCCCTGACTCGTCCGTTCAATTGGCCAACCTGCGGGCAGGTAAAATTCATGTTATGGGCGTCAGTAAATCGCAGTATGAGGTAGTCAAAGACGATCCCAATATCAGGGTCCACTTTTCAACCTGGCCCCACGTCCAGGCCCTCAGATTCAACACGCAAAAAGGCCCCTGCAAAGACATCCGTGTGCGCAAGGCCGTTTCCCACGCCATTGACCG
>JAFDLS010000229.1 GCA_019306365.1 Deltaproteobacteria bacterium | reverse complement strand
TACGGCCGTCAGGATGTGCTCAACCGGGTCGGTCTGCAGATAAAGGCCGGGGAGCGCGTGGGTCTGATCGGACCAAACGGCGCGGGTAAGACCACCCTCTTCAAGATCATCCTTGGCCACACAGCCCCGGACAGCGGGCAGGTTCACAAAACCAAGGGGCTACGCCTGGGATATCTGCCTCAGGATGTAATGTCCTTTTCCGGCAAGACCGTGCTAAAGCTTGTTATGGATACGGCGGAAGAAGCCCGGGTGGTTGAGGCGGAACTGCAAGAGATTGCTTCGGAACTGAAGGAGCTTGCCGCCAAAGACGATCCTGATAAAGACACCCTTGTTGAATTGACCAACAGGCAAAGCCATCTACTGGACCTGTTTGAAACCCTGGGAGGTTACCAGTTAAAGGCTCAGGCCGGTAAGATACTCAAAGGGTTGGGATTTACTGAAACTGACTTCGACCGGCCGATCGAGGAACTGTCAGGCGGGTGGATCATGCGGGCCGTTTTGGCTCGTTTGCTTCTGGCCGAACCCGATCTTCTTCTACTCGATGAGCCGACCAACCACCTGGATATGGACTCCCTGCTCTGGATGGAAGACTACCTCAAGATTTCTCCATCGGCCCTGCTTCTTATTTCCCACGATAGGACTTTTCTGAACAACCTGGTCCATCGCATCGTGGAAATCGAACGCGCTGAGGTTATTTCTTACGCAGGTAACTATGATCAATATATAAAAGAGAAGGAGAAACGCCTGGCAACGCAGGCGGCTTCCTACGCCAATCAACAGGAAAAAATCAAACAGATCGAACGATTCATCAGCCGAAACCGCGTTCGAAAAAGCTCAGCCAGCCAGGTTCAAAGCCGAATCAAGGCCCTGGATAAAATAGAACGTATAGACGCCCCGCCAGCCGGAAGAAAAAAGATTAACTTCTCCTTACCCCCGGCCCCGCGTGCCCCGAAAACTTTGATTGAGCTTTCAGGCGTGACCAAATCATACCAGGAACAGCCGGTCTACCGTGATCTGGATTTCAATATTCAGCGAGGTGACCGGATCGCATTACTGGGGGTCAATGGCGCAGGCAAGACCACGTTGATGAAACTGCTGGCCGGCGTGACAAATTACCAGGCCGGAATCAGAAAAGTAGGAACCGGTGTGGTTTTCGCTTACTTTGCTCAGCATCAGCTTGAAGAGCTAAATATGAACCTTACCGTTCTGGAAGAAATATCCCTGGCGGCTCCAGGTCAAACTTACGGCTGGCTCAGATCACTTTTGGGCAAGTTTCAATTTCGAGAAGATGATGTTTTTAAAAAGGTGACCGCGCTTTCAGGCGGCGAAAAAACACGCCTTATTTTGGCTAAAATCATGCTCAGCCGGCCAAACCTTCTCCTCCTTGATGAGCCCTCCAATCACCTCGATATCCCCGGCCAAGAGATGCTGGAGCAGGCCCTGAAGCAGTATCAAGGCAGCCTGGTTCTGATCAGTCACGACCGAAAACTCATCAATGCCGTAGCGAATAAAATTGCCATGGTTCGCGAGGGGAGAGTTGAGGTTTATCTTGGAAATTTTAACGACCTGGAGACCAGACTCGAAAGCTCATTCATGATCAGTCCGGGAGGGGACAATAATCAGGCCAAAAGTTCCGCCAGGGCTGAACGCGAAGCGCGTAAAAGGGCTGAGGCTGAGACCAGGCAGCGTCTGTATAGATTTAAAACCCCCCTTATCAAAGAAATGGATCGGTTGGAAAAACGTTTGGAGGAAGTGGGGCATCGCCTGGATGAGATTTCAACTCAACTGGCCTTGCCCAAGACGTATCAGGACCAGGAAATATCAAAAGCCCTGAACTACGAGTACAGTCAGCTGAAAGCTGAAAACAGGGAACTCACCGCGGCCTGGGAGAACAAGGCTTTGGAGTTGGAGGAACTGGAGGAAAGCGGGGTTGAAGCTGATAAATTAAACGCTCGATGAATATGCCTTCCTACCCTTAATATACCCAGGCAGAGATCTCTGCAAAACCGGTAATTTTGTTGAAATCGCGGAAGGTGAAAATTTAACCCGCAGGAATATTACTAATATTTCGAGGACTTAAAATTGAGCCTGACATATGCCGCTGCAGCGTAAGCGAAGCGGTGTTCATGAGTTCGGCTAAAGGACGATGTTTGGCAGAGGTCTCAGACATGTATTATTTAGATTTAAAGATAATTCTCGGTTTATGGAGGCTGGTTTTACATTTTCTCTGTGGACAGAGTCAGAACGTCACCGGGCCGAATCAGGTTGGATTTAATGTTGTTTAATGACCTGATCCGCTCTGCTTCAATATTGAAACGCCGGGAGATAGCCCATAATGTATCTCCTGAGCGAACCGTATACGATAAAGCCTTTTCAGCTGTCTGGTTCGGCGTTACGGACTGACTTGAGGTCTTTAACCCTGCCGGGACGGCTGCCGTGAATCGGGATTGACCCTTTGACGCTGAGGAAGGCTTGGCCTTCGGTTTGTCAAGATAAAGGACCAGCTTCTGTCCCGGTTTAAGCTTCCTCACATCATCAATCTGATTCCACACCGCGATGTTTCGCCAGTCAAGATTATAATTCAGGCCAATCTGCCAGGCGTTATCCCCGGGTTTGACTTGATAGATGATTTGACTGCCGTTTGCTGACCGGGAGACATTCCGGCTGACCACCTTCCCCTTGTAACTTTTCCTGACAGTCCGATACTTGCTCGATCCAACCGGAATTTTAAGCGTTGCGCCGGCAATAATTCTATTGGAACGCAGCTTATTGTAGCCTTTCAGGTTTTGAACGGAAACACCGTAGCGGCGTGCAATGGAACCCAATGTCTCCCCCTTTACAATCTTGTGAGCTGAACTGACCAGCCGCTGTCGGGGTTTGAGCTGGGCATATCGAGTTCGGAACCGATCTCCCAACCCTTTTGGCACCCACATCTTATAATTCTTTTCATCTAAAGGGGTATACCACACCTTGAGTTCCGGGTTGAGTCTGCGGATGGTGTCTACCTTGGTCCCGCAAAGACGAGCTATCACTGTCAAGTCTACGGGATCGGGGACTTCAACTTCATCAAATTCCAACGGCGGCTCGTATTTGATTCCAGTCAAACCATATCGCTCAGGATCCTTGGCTAAAATAACGGCGGCTATAAATTTCGGGACGTAATTTCTGGTTTCCCGGCGTATTAAACCCTTTTTTGAGATATCCCAAAATGTCTCTGACTTGGACCTTTTAAGGCTTTTTTTAATCCTGTTCTCACCAGCGTTGTAAGCGGCTGCGGCGAGATACCAGGACCCAAACATATCATGCAAATCGGAAAGATAAGTTATAGCGGCCCGGGTTGATTTTTCGGGGTGTCGTCTCTCGTCAACCCAGCCGTTGACTTTTAGGCCATAGCGTCTGCCAGTCGTCCGGATGAACTGCCATATACCCACCGCGTGAGCCTTTGAGTAAGCGTGAACCACGAAATGGCTCTCGATCATCGACAGATAAACTAAATCCTCTGGCAGACCTTCTTCCCGAAAAATTCGCTTCATCAGGGGAAGGTAACGGGTTGACCGGCCCAGGGCCCTTACAAAAGATTTCTGTCCCCTACCGAGAAAATAAGTTATCCAGACCTGTACGTCCTTGTTAATGGTCACCGGCACGTCAAACTTTACCGTTTTTTTATCACCCTCCAGGACTCGAAGTTCGGCGAAAACCATATCTTCAAGCCTTTCTTCGACTTTGATGTTTACCGGAGGGCACACTACGATCTCTGGTTCCTCCACCGGTTCCTCTTTGATGACTACCGCTTGTTCTTCCTGGGGGGGGTGATCAATGGGCGTCTCAGAGAGCCTGTCTGGATCAATGGGCGTCTCAGAGAGCCTGTCTGTCGTAGCGCAGGAGCTCAAAAAAATGAGGACGAGTACAGATAGTAACAAAGGGCGCATAAAGAAATCTTTCTTCCACTTGAATATTCACCGGATAAAGCTGATGTTTCAACTATCATAACCTGCCTGAAATATCAAGGAAAATCATTTGACCTCAAAAAACAGCAATACAAAAAAAATAATAATTTTAATTATTTAGTTGAAATATCATAGGAACCCGGAGATACTTGCTTCTGCTTTTATCAATAAGTTCCCGAGGATCTAGAGCGTTTGTCATAAATATGTTCCGTTTGAACTAGGGGCGGGAGAGAGTTTAGTTTCGGTCATTCTGATACCTCTGCAAAACTTCGTCCTTTAGCCGAACTCATGAGCGCCGCTTCGCTCACGCTATAGCGGCATATGTCAGGTTCAAAATTAAGTCCTTGAAATACTTGGTAATATTCCTGCGGGTTAATTTTTCGCCTTCCGCGATTTCAACAAAATTACTGGTTTTGCAGAGGTCTCCATTTGGATTTTTTGCAATCAGGAGGGCAAGCGGTAGTGGTTTATTTATTCCCAACTCTCCTTGATTTTTTCATGTTCTGCTAATTGCCAGGGACCTAAAAACAGATTACATT
>JAFDLS010000031.1 GCA_019306365.1 Deltaproteobacteria bacterium | reverse complement strand
CATGGTTGTCTACCTGGACCGGGACGGCCGGCGCTACCTGTTCGGCCAGGACATTCACGGCCCGTTCAGCGCCTCCTTCGGCTCAAACCTCACGGCCTGGCGCGCCTCAATGAAAGCGCTGATCGACCTCAAGGCCGACGTTCTATGCGAAGGCCATTACGGTGTTTTCTATGGGGCGGATAAAGTCACTGAATTTATCCAGGAATTTTTGGATCAGTACTGAGCTTGAAAGGTGCGTCGTTCAATCGATCCTTAGTGAAAATTTAGGAAAAAATCACATTCCGCGGATTATTCAGAAAGTTTTTTGATATTCTCTTCAACTAGAGCTATTTCTCTTTTGGCTCCAATCTTTTTAAAAATTACTAAAGCCTGATTTAACATTTCCAGGGCCTCTTGCTTTTTACCCTGTTCGGCGTAAACGAGACCGATATTGCCCAAGGCAGAGGCTTCGCCCTGCCGATAACCGATCTCACGGTCAATATCAAGCGCCTCCTGAAGGTATTGCAGGGCTTCATCCAGTTTACCTTGATTAAGGTATATATTGCCAATATTGACTAAACTAGTGGCTTCGCCCTGTCGGTATCCGATCTCACGGTTAATCTCACGCGCCTGTTGATGGGATTTCAGGGCCGCCTCCAGATGGTCTTGTAAAAAATAAACGTTGGCGATATTGCATAAGACAGCGGCTTCACCCAGCCGATAGCCGATCTCACGGTCAATCTCAAGCGCCTTTTTGTAATATTTAAGCGCCTCTTGCAGACCCTCTCGATGACGGTAAATTAGGCCGATATTGTTTAACTGGAGCGCTTCACCCTGCTGATAGCCGATTTCTCGGAATATTTCAAGCGCCTCCTGATGGAATTTCAATGCCTTATCCAGATCGTCTTGAATACGGTAAATTAGGCCGATATTGCCTAAGGCTCCAGCTTCGCCCAGCCGATAGCTAATTTCTTGAGCAATCTTACGCGCCGCCTGATGGTATTTCAGAGCCGCCTTTAGATCGCCTTGAGCACGGTAAATTAGGCCGATATTGCCTAACTGTTCAGCTTCACCCTGCCGAGAGCCAATTTCTCGGAATATTTGAAGTGCCTCCTGATGGGATTTCAGGGCCTTGTCTAAGTCGTCTTGAATACGGTAAATGAGGCCTGTATTACCTAAGTTTGCAGCTTCACCCTGCCGATTACCGATTTCACGGTCAATCTCAAGCGCCTCCTGAAAATATTTCAGGGCCTTATCCAGATCGCTTCGATCTATGTAAATGAGACCGATATTGCCTACAAATGCGCCTACAAAGTTTTTATTATTTTTCTTTCGGGCGATTTTCAAACCGGATTCATAAGCCTTTTCGGCTCGTTGAACGCTCGCAGTATTCAAAAGGGAACTACCAAGGTTCAGGTAAGCGGACATGGTCGGAAGCATGTCAACGGATTTCTGGTAATTGCTGGCGGCGTCCTTGTACCGGCTGGCGGCGTAATCCTGTTCACCGGCATTGAAGTAGTCTTCCGCCTTTTTGGCCAGTTCTTTGGCTGCTTCCTTAACTTCTTTTTTAAAGCCGGTAAGGGTTGCTTTTTGGGTGAGGTCACCGGTGGGGCTTTGAACAACAACAACCGGAGGTTCAGGGGGTAAGAGGTAAAGCCATCCCGTTGCTAAAGACAAAAAAACCCCGCATACAACGCTGCCGTAAATAAGATATATCTGTTTTTCTTCTAGCCTCTTAAAAGTGTTATGTTTTTCTCGCAGCTTTTTTAATGAACTGCCTGTGAGGAGGATTCCAAAAACCGAACCCAAAAAAACGGATAGACTTATTGCAACGATTAAAGCGGTTTTCATTGAAAAGACAGCTAGTAGAATTAAAAAAATCAGTATAAAAAAAAGAGATAGGCTCGCTACAAAGACTAAAGAAGTTTTCATTTTTTTCACCTTTGATAAGGGAAAAAAGAAGCACCACTTAAATGGAATAGTCAAGTAGGTTGGGTAGAGCGGAGCGAAACCCAACAAATATATTCATGTCCTTCTCGATCATATCTCAATCTTTTGGTAATGCAGGAATCCTAAATCAGTACGACTCCTTTGCCAACCCTCTGGTGCTAGCGCCCTCTTGTGCTGGCGCACCCAGAAGGCGAAGTTGGCTTGAGAACGCTGGAGCGTTCAAGTCTTGCGTTCCCACGCCGGAGCGTGGGAACGAGGGAAAAAGCCTGTTTTCAAATCGGAGCTTTGGTAAAAATACGGGGAAACTATCTTACTGATCCTCGTGCTGTTTCAGCACCTCCAGAACGTCTTCCACTTTCGGCAGCTTGCCGGACCACATCTTTATAACCGGCTGATATCCCAGGCTTTCATCCACGATCAGTATGATTGGCACCGGTTCGAAAAAAACCTCCCAGTAAGCCGCTTCCGCTATGCCGTCGGCGAGCATAACGTCATAGGGCGGAACGACATTCACCCCGCGATTCATCAGCTCCTCGACCAGGGGCCTGACATCTTCGGAGGAGCTTCACATAAGTCGGGTAAAGATTAATACCTCAATCATCTTCGTATAAACCGGAAAACTTTTTTCAGGCTAGGTTTTGCATACCATTATACCACACAATGACCGCCAGCCTCAAAGTATCACGCTGTATTTTAAATTGTCAGCCAGCCTCTTTCGAGCGTCATTCATGATAAGTGTCAGTCCTCCTCATAAAGATCAACATCCCTGCCAAAATGTCGATGACGGTATGCCGGTTAAATCAATATTTTATGGCGGGTCAGGGTCATTTAATTTTACATTTTAAGAGAGGGCATGATTAAAGGCAGGCTCGATGTCAAAAAAACCGATCGTTCTTATAATTGACGACGACCCTATTGTGCACAAAATTCTGGGGGTGTGGCTTGATAAGGCCGGTTGTGAGGTTATGGAAGCCCGGCGCGGCCGGGAAGGTCTTGATATGGCCGTCCGGAACCAGCCTGACCTCATCATGCTCGATGTAATGATGCCGGAAATGGGTGGGTTTGAGGTCTGCCGGCGGCTGAAAGCGGAAGCAAAAACGTCTTCGATTCCCGTTATCTTTCTATCGGCCAGATCAGACAACCCGGACAAGATTCAGGGCCTTGAAGCGGGGGCGGTTGATTACATCAGCAAACCCTTTGATCTGGGCGAAGTCATGGCCAGGATCAACCTCCAAGTCAAGCTCAAACAACAGGGGGATCAATTACGAGAATACACAATGAGGCTTGAGGCGATGGTGGAGGACCGAACCCGGCAGCTTATCCACGCCGAAAGGCTGGTCAGCCTGGGCACGTTATCGGCGGGCATCGCTCACGAGATAAACAATCCCACCACCTTTATACTGGGCAACATCCTGATGATGGAACGTTTTTGGGAGGTTATTTCCGAACCGCTTGCCTCGATGTCCGCATCCGGTTCTCATCCTAAAATCGGCTATATCGTCAAGGAGGTTCCTCTAATGATCCAGGCCATGAAAAAAGGGACGCGGCGCATTACCAACATCGTTTCCGGGTTGAAGGCTTTTGCCCGGCAGGAACCGGCCGTCAAATCCGAGGTTGATGTGAACGAATGCGTTACCGAGGCCCTCAAACTCACCCGCCATCGCCTCAAATATCACGTGCGGGTCGTGAAAAATCTGGACCCGCTGCTGCCAAAGGTGCATGGCAGCGCTCAGCAGCTTGTCCAGGTCTTTGTAAACCTTATGATCAACGCGGCGGACGCCATCGGTGAGAGTGACGGCCTGCTTAAAATCACTACCCGGCCGGAATCGAAAAACATGGTGCGGATCGAATTTACCGACAACGGTCCGGGCATGCCCCCTGAAATCAAGGCTAAGATATTTGACCCGTTTTTTACCACCAAGCCCGTTGGTCAGGGCACCGGCCTGGGACTCTCCATTTCCCACGGCATCATCCACGACCATGGAGGCGCGATTACGGTGGAAAGCGAACCCGGCAAGGGGGTTTCTTTTTTCCTGACCCTGCCTGTGGAGAAGACAGATGAAGACACAAATGATTAACAGCATTCCGATTAAACTTCTGGCCGTAGATGATGAAAAGGAAATCACAGACCTCCTGGTCAGGCATTTCACCTTTCTCGGCTACGACATCACCGGCGTCAACGATCCCCTGGCCGCTCTCAGGCTGATCGAGGAAGGCAATTATCACATCGCCATCGTCGACATCGTTATGCCCGGTATGGACGGCCTGGAACTCCTAAAACACATCAAAACTTACAACGGCGGGATCAAAGTGATCATGATCACCGGTTACGTGACCATGCACAACGTTTTGACCGCCATGCGCTATGGGGCGGACAACGTGTTTTTCAAACCGCTGACCGATCTAAATAAGCTTGAAAGCTCCGTTGGGGAGGCCATAAGCAAACTCAGGATGTGGCAGGATATACTCAGAGAACTCCAGGCCCTGGGGAAAAAGGAAGAACCCGATGGCTGAAATTACACTGGACCCCGAACTACTGGCGGATTTTATTTTTGAGTCACGCGAGCTCATCGAGGAGTTTACTTCCAGCCTCATTGATCTGGAAAATAATCCTGAGGATACCGGGATTCTCTCATCCATCTTCCGGGTGGCCCACACTATCAAAGGAAGCAGCGCGTTTTTCAACCTCGTCCATATCAAAAACTTCGCCCACAAGCTGGAGAACCTACTGGATGAACTGCGCGACCGAAAACGACCGGTAACCTCGGAGGTCATAGACGTTCTCTTGAACGGCGGCAGGCATCTCAAAAATATGTTCAACCGGGTTCAGGCCGGTGACATGGGATCGGAGCTGACGCCGGAAGAGGATCGTTTTCTTAAAGACCTTCTCAATTTTATCGAAAAAAGCGCTGCTGCGCCTGAAGTTTCACCCAGGGACATGCTGCGCCGAGTTAAGGAGTTGGTCAGTGAATTCAAAACCGGCGGTAAGGAAGCAAAATCGGTTTTCATTGAGATCGAATCGTTACTGGCGGGAATTACCGATCAGGAGGGACCGCCTCAAAAACAGGCTTCGGATAATCCTGACGGTTATGCCATCCAGCTTGAAAGTAAAACATATACATGCATGGATGTTGACCTGACCTCACCGATTGAAAAGGCCCTGGCCGCCATGGCCAAGGCGCGAGAAACCGAAGCCCTGGACGAGGAAGCTTATGGGAGGGCGCTAGTTGAACTTGTCAGGCTGGCGGAAGACCATAACCTGGAACCGATTCAAGAACCCCTGGACGAGGCTCTCAACGATTTCAGAAGTATAAAAGAAAGCGGTATCGGATTTGACCCGGTGCTCACCAAACTGACCGGCCAAAAACTGAAAGAGATCATAAACCTTCTGGACGTAAAAGATAAAAGCGCGGATCAGAGTGAAGCCTTCGAGGACCATCAAACGCCTGAAGCTGATTCCGGCCCGGCCAGGACCGCACGCCGGGACAAAAAAAATGAAGGCAAAACGATGCGCATAGAGGAAAAAAAGGTGGACGGCTTCATGAACTATGTGGGCGAGCTGATTGTCACGGCTGAAGCCTTTAACTACCTGCAGAAGCTCATCGAAAGCGAAAGGGTCAACCCTAAGACTTTGCGCAGTTTTAAAAACACCAACCAGGCCTTCAGGGAGCTGTCAAATTCCCTCCAGGAAAGCCTGATGGAGATCCGCCGCGTGCCCCTCAAAAGCCTGCTTCAGAAAGTGACACTGCTTGCCCGCGAACTGTCTCACAAAGCAGGTAAAAAAGTGAAGGTTGTCATCGAGGACCATGACGTCCGCATTGATAAAAGCATCCTGGAAAGTCTGGAAGGGCCGATCATCCATCTTGTTAGGAACTCCATTGATCATGGCCTGGAAACACCGGACGAAAGGGAAGAAAGCCATAAGCCGCCCGAGGGCCTGCTCAAAGTCGAAGCCAGAACGAACAAGGACTTTTTTTACCTGAATCTATCTGATGACGGGCGCGGCCTTGATCCCGATAAAATTCGAGCCGGTGCGGTCAGGAAAAAATTGATAAGCGAAGAACAGGCTCGAACTCTTTCGGATCAGCAGGTTATAGACCTGATTTTTTCTCCCGGATTTTCCACTGCTGAAAAAGTGACAGACGTCTCAGGCCGGGGCGTAGGCATGGACGTGGTCAAAACCAACGTCACCAAACTCAACGGAACCATAAACATAGATTCGATTCCCGGCCAAGGCACAACCTTTTCCCTCAAGATTCCCTTGAGTGTGACGCTTCAGGTGATAAACGGGCTCCTGGTAAAAGTAGGCAGTCAAAGGTTCATCATTTCTCTGGACGATATCGTGGAATCCCTCCGCCCGACACCGAAAGAAATATCCACGGTAAATGGACAAGAAGAGATAATAAACCACCGGGGGCAGATCTACCCTCTAATCCGATTGCATGACCTGCTTGATATTCGGACCGATGTTACCGAACCCACTCAGGCCATCCTGGTCATGGTTGAAACCCCGCAGGGCAGGTTCTGCCTTCTGGCGGATGAAATCGTGGGGCAGCATCAGGTTGTAGTCAAGGATCTGGGTCCGCAGTTCGAAGACCTGGATTTTATCGCCGGAAGCGCCACACTGGAGGAAGGACGGCTTGGCCTCGTCCTGGACGCTGAAGGCCTGGTAAAGCTGGCCCACCGGTCATAAGACGAACAAACCCTAAACAAGGCCCGTGTGCAGCTTTATATGTGCAGTCCCGTTACTCGAATGCTCTTTTAGGGAGCCTAGTCGTGAGGTCTAGCCGAAATCCCCAGGGGGATAACTTCTAGAAGCTATCTCAAAATTAGTGTTTTGGCCTAAATCGCGGAGAAAGAAAATTTAACCCGCAGGAATATGTTAAATATTTCGAGGACTTGAATTTTCGCACGACATATGCCGCTGCAGCGTGAGCGAAGCGGTGCTCATGAGTTAGGGTAAAAAAACTTTTTTGAGATGGCTCCTAATTAAATCTCGAACACCCGGCTGGGTTTATCCTGGCAGGCCACTTCCAGATGAAACCTGGATTGGCAGGAATTAAGTACGAAGCTGGCTCGCGCCAGAGCCAGTTCCGGTTCATTGTTCACTTCACTCAGGTGAGCCAGAACAACCCGTTTCAGGCCCTGGTGAACCACGTCGTTCAGCAATTCGGCGGCGGCGTCATTAGAAAGGTGGCCTCTGCGGCCCTGGACACGGCGCTTCAAATCCCAATGATATGGGCCATTGATGAGCATCTCTGGATCGTGGTTTGATTCAATGACCATGGCCTTGCATTTGGAAAGACGCGCCCTAACGAGTTTGGTGGCTGTCCCCAGATCAGTCGCCAGGCCAAGCGTGTCACCATTATTTCCAAAGATGAAACCCACAGGGTCCGCCGCGTCGTGGGAGATAGAAAAGGGATGGATACTTATTGGCCCCAGATCGAACTCCGTCCCGGTTCGAAAAAGATTCACCCGTACCTTTTTAAGGTGTGTCTGGCACTGAGCCAGGGTAAGTTTGTTTATATAAACAGGCAGGTTGTACCTTCTGGCCATAATCCCAACCCCGGAAATGTGATCCCGGTGCTCATGGGAAACCAGAATAGCGCTCAGTTTCTCCGGGGATAAACCGGCGATTGCCATCCGACGCTCGATTTCTTTGCCTGACAGACCGGCGTCCACCAGCAGGGCCGACCCTTCGGCTTCGACCCAGGTAGCATTCCCCTTGCTCCCGCTTGATAGAACGCAAAAACGAATGGTTATGTCTCCTATTGGAATAATACCGGAACTGGTATCAATATCATCGGCTCGGTTTTTCGTAACCGAAACAAGTGTTACCCTGTATGGCCGAAACCGCCAGCGCCTCGATCAGTGTCTTCCAGGTCTGAAACCAGATCAAGTCTGGCTGCCCAGACTCGAGTGAAAATCATCTGGGCGATCCGATCGCCTCGATTGATAGTCACCGGCTCGGAACCCAGGTTGATGACGGCCAGCCCGATCTCACCCCGGTAGTCCGCGTCAATAGTTCCAGGGGAATTGATAAGGCTGACACCCTTTTTCAAAGCCAGGCCGCTCCGAGGCCGAATCTGGGCCTCAAACCCAGCAGGCAGAGCGATGGCCAGGCCGGTGGGAATCAGCTTGATCTCGCCTGGATTTAAAATCTCGGGATCTTTAACCGCGGCCATGAGGTCCATTCCGGCCGCGTTTGGGGTCATGTAGGTTGGAAGAGGCAGGTCATGGTCTTCTTCGGGGCGAACCCGTTTCACCTGAACCTTGATTTCGCTCACGGTCTTTCCTTTACTGGGCCGGAAGGCAGGATTGGATTTCTTTTTCGGAACAATCTCCAAGGACTGTCAGGGCTAAATTTTCAGGCTGGAAATAATCATCCGCCAGTCCCACTATCTCGTCCTTGGTTACCCGGTCTATAGTGGCCATGATCTCTTCATAGCTGATATATCGTTGGTATGTAGATTCATTTTTGGCCAGACTGGCCATGATATTATCCGTGCTTTCCAGATTCAGTGCGATACCACCCTTGAGGTAATCCCGGGCAGACCTAATCTCGGACTCTGTTAAGCCGCCGACTCTAACCTTCTCCAGCTCAGCCAAAATCAAGCTGACTACTTCGGGCGTCTGCTCCTGGCCGACCCCGGCGTAGATACTCAGCAGGCCCGCGTCTATATAGGTTGAAAGAAAAGAATATATCACGTAGGCCATACCCCGTTTCTCTCTAATTTCCTGAAAAAGCCTGGAGCTCATGTTTCCACCGAGAATCGTATTAAGCATCGCGGCCACGTAACGCCGGTCATCCAGCGCGTCCGGAAACGGAGTACCCAGGCAGAGATGGACCTGTTCCAGTTGTTTTCTGGTAACATTGACCCCGGTTTCAACCCGGGGCGGCTTGCGAACCAGATTACTGTCCGCGGCCGGTAATACTTCCAGTGACGGACCGATCAAATCCACAAAGGCCTGATGATCCAGGTCTCCAGCGGCGGCAATAATAATTTTACTCGGGATATAATGCTTGTTGAGGTACTGCAGGATTTCAGTTCGGCCAAGCCGGGAAACCGTATCCACAGAACCCAATACAGGCTGCCCCAGGGCCGCGCCAGGCCAGATATTCTGTCCGAAGAGCACGTGAATGTGCTCATCCGGGAAATCCTCGACCATATTGATTTCCTGAAGAATGACCTGCCGTTCCCGGTTAATGTCCTCCGAATTGAAAAGAGAATGAAGGAAGATATCGGTCAAAAGGTCAACCACGCGAGGCAGGTGATCGGACATGACCCTGGCGTGAAAACAGGTGCATTCCTTACTGGTAAAGGCGTTGGCCAGCCCTCCGATTTGATCAATCTCTTTTGCGATCTGAAGGGCGTCTCTGCGTTCAGTGCCTTTGAAGGTCATGTGCTCTATGAAGTGGGAAAGGCCCGCTTCTGATTCCGTTTCATCCCGGGAACCGATAGTGACCCATATGCCGACCGAAACGGATTTAACATGCGGCATTCTTTCGGTCAGAATGCGCAGTCCATTGTCAAAAGTGGTCTTACTGTACAAAGAGTTCATGACCTCCTATCCAGACTGTTAGAGGGATCCGGGGCTGACCCCCCGACTCAGTTACCAGCTTCTAAGGCCTCTTCCAGGACCGCTTTTCTGGAAAGACGAATCTTACCCTGTTTATCGATACCCAGGACCTTGACCAGGATCTCGTCACCTTCGTTAACCACGTCGGTCACGGCCTTAACTCGCTCCGGGGCCAGCTGAGAGATATGAACCAGACCGTCTGTTCCGGGCAAAATTTCGACAAAAGCGCCAAAGTCCATGATTTTGACCACCTTGCCCCGGTAGACCTGATCCACTTCAGCTTCCTGGGTGACCTCCCTGATAAGTTTAACGGCCATTTCGGCCTCCTGGGAGTTGTGAGCGTATATGAGGATCTTGCCGGTGTCTTCCACATCAATCCTGGTGTTTGAATCGGCCTGGATTGATTTGATGACTTTACCTTGAGGTCCAATGAGGTCGCGAATCTTATCCGGGTTGATTTCGATAGCGGAAGTCTTGGGCGCGTATTCCGACAACTCAGGCCGTGGTTCAGCGATAACCTTCTCCATCTCATCCAGGATATGCATGCGCCCTTCACGGGCCTGGATCAATGCCTTTTCCAGGATCTCCCTTGAAACGCCCTCCACCTTGATGTCCATCTGAATACCGGTTATGCCCTTTCGGGAACCGGCGACCTTGAAATCCATGTCTCCAAGGTGGTCTTCATCTCCGAGGATATCGGTCAGGATAACAACCTGATCGCCTTCAACCACGAGCCCCATCGCAACTCCAGCGATAGGATTTTTGATTGGCACTCCAGCGTCCATCAGAGCCATGGTGCCCACGCAAACCGTGGCCATGGAGGAGGAACCGTTGGACTCCAGTATCTCGGAAACGACCCGAATGGTATAGGGAAACTCTTCCTGGTCCGGCAGAACCGATTTGATAGACCGCTCGGCCAGAGCTCCGTGACCGACGTCACGACGTTTGGGAGCAGCCAGGCGCCGAGCCTCACCCACACAAAACGGCGGGAAGTTATAATGCAACATGAACGATTTTGAGGATTCGCCAATCAGGGCGTCCAAACGCTGATCGTCATGACTGGTACCCAGGGTGGCAATACCCAGCGCCTGAGTTTCCCCACGGGTGAATATTCCCGAACCATGGGCCCGAGGCAAAACGGATACCTGGCAGCTAATGGGACGTACCTCTTTTAACCCCCGCCCGTCGATCCTTTTTTGTTCTTTCAGAATCAAATCGCGGAGGATATCGCGCTCCATTTCCTCAAAAGGCAAGCCGATTTTCTCTACCGCCTCAGGATACTCCTCAGATAATTCCTCGACAGCCCTTTCGCGAAGCAGTCGAATCTTTTCTTGCCGCTCCTGCTTGGCCGGCGTCATTAAGGCTTCTGTAATCCCATCAAGATATCGTTCTTTGACCACCTTGATGAAGTCCACGTCCCGCTCAACCAATGAAGGCTCGCGTTTGGCTTTCCCAATCGCCGCCTTCAATTCTTCCTGTATTTCCAGGATGGGCTGTATTTCTTTATGAGCCAAAAAAATGGCTTCTAGAAGAACGTCTTCCTCAACTTCAACGGCTTCTCCTTCCACCATGACCACCGCCTCCCGGCTGCCGGCCACGATGATGTTCAAATCCGCGTTTTCGATCTGCGATTGAACCGGATTGGTCACCAGTTCACCATCAACCCGAACCACCCGCATCCCGGCAATAGGGCCTTGAAAGGGAATATCCGAAATCTCAAGGGCCGCCGAAGCGCCTATCATGGCCAGCATGTCCGCGTCGTAATCCTCGTCCACGGATAAAACCGTGGCTATAAGCTGGGTTTCGAAATCCCAGCCTTCAGGGAAAAGGGGTCGGCAGGGCCGGTCAATCAAACGTGATATCAACGTTTCCTTTTCTGACGGACGACCGACTTCCCTGCGAAAAAAATTACCCGGAATACGGCCCACGGAATAATAACGCTCTTGATAATCTACGGTCAGCGGAACAAAGTCTATACCTGTCCGTCGTTCACGGGTGGCCACCGCTGTAACCAATACCATGGAGTCTCCGCAACGAACCGTAACAGCGCCGTTGGCCTGTCTGGCAACATGGCCGGCCTCGATGGAAAGGGTTGCTACTCCAAATTGTCTTTCAACTTTCATTTTTCTTCACCGAATTTCCTTTGAGAAAGCATGCTTGAGGCACAAGAAGTTTTTTATCTTACTTTCGAATTCCTAGTTTAGAAATCACTTCCCGGTACCTGTTAACATCCTTTCGTCTTAAATAATTTAATAATCTTCTCCGCTGCCCTACTAATTTCAAGAGACCGCGCCGAGAATGATGGTCCTTTTTATGAACCTTGAAATGTTCCGTAAGATAAGCGATTCGTTCACTTAGCAGGGCGATCTGAACTTCAGGGGACCCTGTATCTGTATCATGAGTCCTGAAACTTTGAACTACTTCCTTTTTTCTTGCCTGAGTTAACGTCACTTTAAAAAAGTCCTCCTTTTAAAAAATCATAATCATATAGTTGGCCTGCGGTATTCACGGCTGCCCCAGCACCCGGAGCGGCGTCAGGCTCATATTCCTTCTTTCATCTTCAGCTTGAGGGTCATATTCATAAACAGCCAGCAAACCGGTTTCAGGGGATAGGATGCGCACAGGACCCGGCTGCGGCTTGAAACTCTCTAATCGGTTCAAAGGCAGCGGCTGGCCGGTTTTAACCGTTTGAACCAGAATACCTGGAATCTGAACAGCCGGCATAAAAGAAAGGGCCTGCGCTTCGGGAATGATCCTGTCCGCGAGCTGGCCTTCCCGCGCCAAAGCCTTGGCCTCATGGAGGGTTACCGCCTGGTTAAGGGTAAAAGACGCGTTTGTTAAACGCTTTAAACTTTCCAGGCAGGCTCCGGTTCCAAGTCTGCGTCCCCAATCGGCCACCAAAGAGCGAATGTAGGTCCCTTTGGAGACTCGAGCCAGGAAGGATACCCCTGGCAGATCTATACCGGTTACTGTCAGCTCATGAACCGTCACTTCCCTTACCCTGACCGGGACCTTCTCACCCCGCCGAGCCAGTTTATAAGCCGGCTGACCCTGAAATTTCAAAGCCGCGTAATTCGGCGGAACCTGCTCGATAGAACCGACAAACTCGGCCGCCACCTGAATAATTTCCTCGTGGTTCAGGTCATAATTCGTCTTTTTGGCTGTGACCCTGCCGGTTATATCATCCGTGTCGGTACACAGGCCCAGGATCATGCGCCCGGCATAACCTTTTTCCCCGGCTTGCAGAAAAGGCACCAGTTTGGTGGCGCGGTTGATACAAAGCAGTAGAAGGCCGGTCGCCATGGGGTCCAGCGTGCCGGTATGTCCGACCCTCTTGACACCCAGGAGTTTCCTGATTTGCCGCACCACGTCAAAGGATGTCAAACCGGCTGGTTTGTCAATCACTAAAATACCCGACAAGCGGTTATTATTACGGTTCGGCCTCATACAGACTCCGGTCCTCTTCCCGCGGCATAAACGAAGCGGCCGCCGCTATAACTCGACTCTTAACGCTTTCCGCAGAGCCTGAAATGGAAAATCCGGCCGCGTTGCGGTGCCCGCCGCCGCCAAAGCTTTTCGCCATGGCAGCCGCGTTAACCCTGCCTTGAGAACGGAGACTGACATGACAGACCCCGCCGCCGTTTTCCGTGATTAAAACGGCAAGCTCCACTCCTTTAATCGAACGAGGAAAACTGACGAAATCTTCAGTGTCTATCTCATATATCTGCGCGGCGGACATGATCTCGGAATCAATAGTCAGGGTTCCCAGCTGTCCCTTATAGTAATAGTCCACTCCTCCCAGGGTTTGACTTAAAATCCTCAACCGTTCCGGAGGAAGGTTGAAATTGAGCTGTCGGTATATGTCCCACGGCCTGGCGCCTGAATCAACCAACGCCGCCGCGACCTCCAGACATGAAGCCGTGGTGTTATCAAAATTAAATGAACCGGTATCGGTGCTTATGGCTGTGTAAAGATTCGTTGCCATCTCCGGGGTAATGCTCACACCCATGGTAATTAAAAGTTGGTAAACCAGCTCGCCCGTGGCCGCGGTTTGAGGATCGATCACCGTAACCGCCGCTGAAACCGGATCTCCAACCTCATGATGGTCCAGGACAGCCAGAAGCGGAAGCTGATCCGTTTGAGAAAACCGGACACCGGCTCGTTTTAAAGAATGGCAGTCCAAAAGTATCGCGACCTCAAAATCAGCCAGCCTCCCCAGCCGGCCGGTCACCTCCGCGGCCCGAGGTAAAAAAGAATAACGAGAAGGCACCCCGGTCTCATTGAACAATTTGACATTTTTACCCAAAGACCTGAGGGCGTCACCCAAGGCAATCATGGACCCCAGGGCGTCACCGTCAGGGCTTACATGGCTCAACAGCAGAAAATGATTCTTCTTCCTCAAGAGGTCAGCCAGGGATTCAATGCCAGCCTGATTCTGATTTGGCTCATTCCGCATCTGGTTTTATCGCGTCCGTCTCATGGAGACGCTTAAACACCTCATCCATATGCTGGCTGTATTCCAGCGATTCATCAAACTGAAAGATGATTTCAGGTGTGAATTTCAAATCAACCTTCCGCCCGATTTCCCGACGGAAAAAACCGGCTGAACCTTCCAGCGTTCGCTTGACCGACGCCCGGTTTACGTCCTGACCAAAAAAGCTGTAGTAAACCCTGGCCCGTTTTAAATCCGGGCTGACTTCAACCTTGGTGACCGTAATCATTCTCAATCTCGGGTCCTTGGCCTTGGCCAGCAGAAGATGGGAGATCTCCTCCATAATCAGGCCCTGAACCCTGGCCACCCTTCTCGTGCTCATTAATAAATCGCCTTCCTTTACCGGGCCGCAATCTCAAAAGATATTGATAATTTCCGACTGAGAGTCAACAATCTCAGCGTCAGCCGTACGTTCTACGAAGTCCAGGACCTTGTCCATGGCGGAATTAACAAAACGGCGGTCGTTCCCAACGAGCGCCAGGCCCACGCCGGCTCGCTGCCAGAGGTCATTATCATCCACCTCGGCGGCGGCCAGATTAAACTTGGAGGTTAATCTTCCCAGCAGGCTTTTAACGACCTTCCGTTTGCCCTTGAGTGAGGAATTACCCGGGATAATCATTGAAACCTTTAAAATGCCGACAACCATCTTTTCCCCTCAAAGGTGCGCCTTTTATAAAGTGGCAGCCACCTCCTCAACTATATACGCCTCGATGGTATCTCCAACCTTGATGTCATTGAAATTCTCCAGCCCGATGCCGCATTCATAACCGGAGGCAACCTCTCTGGCGTCATCCTTGAATCTCTTGAGAGAAGCCAATGCACCATCAAAAAGAACGACACCCTCCCGAAGCAGCCGCACCTTGGCGTTTCGCACTATCTTGCCGCTGGTCACAGCGGAACCGGCAATGGTCCCAACCTTTGAAACGTGGAAGGCTTGTCTTACCTCAGCCGTGCCAATCGTCTCTTCAACATAAGTAGGTTCTAACAGACCGATCATGGCCTCTTTAACTTCCTCGGTCAGTTTGTAGATCACGTTATAGTAACGTATTTCAACGTTTTCAGATTCCGCCAGTTCCTGAACTTTTGCGTTTGGACGAACATTGAAACCAAAGATTGAAGCGTCGGAAGTCGCCGCGAGCATAACGTCCGTTTCACTAATGGGACCGGTATTGGAATGAATAATATTAATCTTGATCTCATCGGTAGAGAGCTTGAACAAAGCGTCCTGGATCGCTTCCAGTGAACCCTGAACATCCGTTTTCAACAGCAGATTCAACTCTTTGAGTTCGCCTTCCTTCACACGCTCGTAGATATTCTCCAAAGTGACCTTGGTGGTCTTGATCAGTTCCGTTTCGCGCTGTTTGAGCTGTCTATGCTGGCTGATCTGCCTGGCCCTCTTATCATCTTCGAGAACGACGAATTCGTCTCCAGCGCCCGGGACGCCCGCAATGCCCTGGATTTCCACGGGCATGGAGGGTCCAGCCTGGTCCACTCTTTTGCCATTGTCATTGAGCATACTTCGGATTTTCCCGTGGTACACACCGCAAACAAAGGCGTCACCGTCCCTGAGCAAGCCGCTCTGGATAAGAATCGTGGCTACCGGGCCGCGGCCTTTATCCAAATTAGCCTCAATCACGCGTCCCTGGGCCCTTCCTCGAACCGCCGCCTTGAGCTCTAACAACTCGGCTTGAAGCAGGATAAGATCAAGTAATTCGGTGACACCCTCTCCTGTTTTGGCTGAAACATTGGCGAAGATCGTATCTCCCCCCCAGTCTTCCGGAACCAGCCCCAGTTCAGCGAGGTCGCGCTTGACCCGCTCCGGATCAGCCCCGGGCTTGTCGATCTTATTGACAGCAACCATCACCGGAACACCCGCGGCCTTGGCGTGATTAATAGCCTCACGAGTCTGCTCCATGGCCCCATCATCGGCGGCAACGACCAGAATAACGATATCGGTGATCTGAGCACCCCGGGCCCGCATGGAGGTGAAGGCTTCATGGCCGGGCGTATCGAGGAAGGTGATATTCCCGGCATCCAGCTTGACGTGATACGCGCCGATATGCTGCGTGATACCGCCCGCTTCACCGTCGATAATATTCGTTTGCCTGATCGCATCAAGGAGTGAGGTTTTTCCATGGTCAACATGACCCATCACCGTGACCACCGGTGAACGCGGAGTTAAATCGGTATCCTCCACCTCTTCCAGATGGATAGCTTCCTCTTCATCGAAGGTATCTTTGGTTACTTCATAGTCGAATTCAGACGCCACCAGCTCAGCGGCATCAAAATCAATGGCCTGGTTGATGTTGACCAGAAGGCCAAAAGCAATGAGCTTTCGGAGTACATCCTGGGCTTTGACGCCCATTTTTTTAGCCAGCTCGGCCACGGTAACGGCCTCGGAGATCTTTACGCGCCGTTTGATGGCCTTGGGAACCGTTATTGAGGGTTTCTGACCTTTTTTTGCGACCCGGGCGGCCTTACGAAATCTCGATGTGCGAGGCCGGCCCGCTTTTGGTTCATCATAAAGGTCGGCCCCCTCAATGATCTCTTTTCGCTTGAACCCTTTCTTGGGAGCCACTTTAACCAGATCGTCAATTTCCGGCTTGGCTTTAACTTTCTTCTTTTTTCTGGGTTTGGTTGCTTCCGGTATAGGCGGCACGTCCCCTACGGGAAGTTCAAAAAGCGGCTTCTTCGGACGAGGCTTGCTAAACGGCGCTGGTTTTGCGGCCGGTTTTTTCTCCGGCTTGGGCTCAGGTTTGGGTGGGGGCAGAACCACTTTCGGCCGACTGATAATCCGCGCCGGTTCACCTTTTGGCCTCGCGATCTTTTTAATCTTGGGTTTAGGTTTGCCCTTTTCCGCCGGTTCTTTAGCCCGCTTTTTCTTTCCCTTTTTGGCGGGTTTCTCCTTTGATTTAACCTTTGGTTTTTCTTCCTCTTCTGGCTTGGGTTCCTCGGGGGCGGCAACCTTCTCCTCAACCAGAGGTTCTTCAGCCGCCTCAACTTCCGGTTCAACCGGCTCTTCAGCGACGCTTTCAGCAGTTATTTCTTTCGGCTCGGGAACCTCACTCACCGCTTCAACCGCAGGTTCTTCTTCCGCCAACTGTATTTCAGGCAACGGCTCACCGGGCGGCGCCTCTTGCACGGGCTCCTGCGCTGAAACGGGCGGCGCCGTTTCTTCTGGAGGCATTTCGACGATCTTTTTCCTCCGTCGGATAACGGTAGTCCGAACCTTCTTTTCAGCCATTTCCTTTGATTTACGACCCTCGAGACGACCTTTTATCTCACTGACCTGCGAATCATCGACGGTGCTAGAATGGCTCTTGATAGAATAGCCCATTTCCTTGAGCTTATTCACCAACTCCTTATTACTCATATTTAACTGTTTAGCTAATTCGTAGACCCTGGTCTTACCCATGTAATATCTCCATCGAGGTAATCATTCTGCTAAAGCAGCCCTTAAACTCTTCATTCACTGCGGCTCCATGAACTTAACAGTAAAATTTTACACCGCATTTCCGTCCGCCCACTCTATTTCTCTCAAGGCAACTCTGAACCTTCCAG
>JAFDLS010000030.1 GCA_019306365.1 Deltaproteobacteria bacterium | reverse complement strand
ATCCGGGTCCTCCATTAGAGCGCTTAAAGCCTGGGGAAATTGTTGAGAGGGACCCACATCAAGTGGATTATTTACATTCATCCAGGGCGGAGCGCCGTCTTTAACCTTAGCTTTTGTGGATTCCGAAAGCGTCGGCAATACCAAACCGGCATCGGTAGCCGCGTCAGCAGCCAGGGCGCCCATACTGCCGCTTCCAGTCACAATGGCGAAACGATTGCCGCGCGGCAAGGGCTGAGTCGAAAAGACCTGAGCAAACCCCACCAGTTCACCAAGATCTTTCGCTCTGGTGACGCCTGTTTGGGCAAACATGCCTTCATACAATGCATCTTTACCGGATAAACTTCCAGTGTGTGATGCCGTGGCCGCTCGTCCTATGGCTGTTCGTCCGCTTTTCAATACCAGCACCGGTTTGTCCTGCGAGACTCGTTTTAGCGTTTGAGTCAAAAGCCGTCCGTCCGCGGCGCCTTCCAGGTACATTGATATTACCCTGGTGGCCGAATCCTTGTGCAGGTAATCCAAAACCTCGCTTTCATTTACGTCCATTCGATTACCCAGGGTTACAGTTTTGGAAATAAAGAGTCCTTTTTCGTTAAACCGGTCCAGCAGGTTGTGACCGAACACTCCGCTCTGGGCGATAACCGCCAGTGACCCGGGTTTGAGCGCCTCGGGCACAACCTCTGAGGTGGTGAATCGGTTATCAGTGTTGACAACTCCGACGCAGTTGGGACCGATAACCTTGAGGCCGTATTTTTTAACCACCTTTTTAGCCTCATTCTGCAGAACTTTTCCTTGCGGGCCGATTTCAGCAAACCCCGCGCTTTGAATGATGACATGAACGATCCCACGCTCACCGATTTGAACGAGCACTTCAGGCACCGCCTGCGCTGGAACGATGACCACCGCCAGATCCACCGGGTCAGGCACTTCAGCCACGCTCTTGTAAACCGGAAGCCCGTGCAATTCTCCACCCCTGGGGTTGACCAGGTGGGTCCTGTCCCCAAAACCGTTGTCCAGCAGCGTAAGCGGAAGACCAAAACCGAAACCAGGAGTGCTTCGTGCTCCCACCACCACGATTCCTTGAGGTTCAAAAAAAGTCTTAAGCATAGCGATTGATCCCTTAGATTTTCAATTTTGAGGAATGAGTAATTAGTACAATGGCACGAACAAGTCTCACGCTGGGATTATATAAGTAAAAACAAATTTGGAGTCAAATAAAAATTGAGACCTCTGCAAAACTTACCTCTTTGTCAGGCTCAAATTTAAGTCCTCGAAATATTAGTAATATTCCTGCGGGTTAAATTTTCACCTTCCGCGATTTCAACAAAATTACTGGTTTTGCAGAGGTCTCAAATTAGGAAATATTACGGCCATTCAGTAAAATATGCATCGTTGAAGCGGATTCAAAAAGCCCTCTCAATATATCCGGCATAATGCTTTTTTAAATCCGCGATGGCGTTTGGAATCTTGGCTTGCACGTCCTCGCTGGCCCGCAAACGCCGCATTTCATCAACAGTCAGCATCTCATTAGAGATCTGTAAAATCACGTTTTGAACTTCCTCGGCGATTTTTTTCTTGTTTTCATCCTGAAGTTCAATCATAAGCCGCAGGGCTTGCCGATACTTTCCATCAGGACCGATCTGATTCCAATTCCAGACCGCACCAACCACCCAGCAATGCTTAACCGCTTCATAGTTTTCTTGCATGTCAGCCGCTTCCTTTTATAATTTTTATAGAAAATTCGGTTGCCTTTTGAAGATCTATTATACTTTCAAATGAAATTATTTTTCGATACGCGTTGTTTTTTTTCGCTTCAGCCTCACATTAAGATTTTACGATTTTAAATCGGATAATCGAGAGTATAAATCAAAATATTCAAGCACCTCTTCCAATTGTTTTAAGGGCTCAGTATTGACGACCCGGTAACCTCGCACTATCCTGCCGCCTTTTAAAATTTCTTTATCGATAGTCAAAAGGGTCCTTTTTTCCGCGCGAGCATGATTCATCAGATGATCAGCCCTGGAACATGAATGAAGTTTTGCGTTTACCCCTAATACTGTCAAATATTTAAAAAGTGTTTCGAGATGATGATCAAGAATAAATCTAGGTTCGCGAAGCGGTTTTTCTCTCAGTTTTGAAACACCTGAAATATCAAATGTCTCGAAAACCGGATATACTGAAAGCCTGTCCCTGTTTTGCAGGATATATGAAAAATGGGCCGGCTTACCGTTTACCAATATCAAATCCACCTCGCTGTGAGGTATGCCAAAAAAATCTATAAGACGCCCGGCGTTACAGGAATTCTCGACTGTTATGCTTATCTCATGTTTTTGTTTCGCAGGAGGAAGATAATCATTCAATTCCTCATAAAATCTTATGAAAACGGTTATTTTCATCCTAAAATTCTTTTATTAAACAGCACTAGGCCTTATTCACCGCCTCACCCCAGCGCCCTAAAACCGCCGCGCGCGTCTCGTCGTTAATCTGCGGTGAAAAGGTACGATCTTCCTTCCACGCATTTGCTATATCGTTTGTATCCTTCCAGATACCAGCGCCAAGACCGGCCAGGAAGGCCGCGCCCAGAGCCGTGGTTTCCAGCATGGCGGGCCGGATTATCAAACGGCCTAAAAAATCAGCCTGCATCTGCATCAACAGGTCATTGGCCGCCGCGCCGCCGTCAACCTTTAACCGAAGCAGTTCACGTCCGCTGTCTGATTCCATGGCTTTTAGAATCTCAACGTTTTGAAGAGCGATTCCTTCCAGGGCGGCCCTGGCCAGATGCGCCCGGGTTGTGCTCCGTGTGAGCCCGCTGATCAACCCCCTTGCGCCGGATCGCCAATGCGGGGCTCCAAGGCCCACAAAGGCCGGAACCAGTGTAACTCCGCCGGTGTCAAGGACTTCCCGGGCCAGTTTTTCGATTTCCTGAGCGCTGTCGATGATTTCGAGCCCATCTCGAAGCCATTGTACGGCTGCTCCTGCTATGAAGGCTGAACCTTCCAGGGCGTAAGTTGCCTGATCACCCAGCTTCCAGGCGACTGTGGTTAGGAGCCGGTTTTTGCTGGGAAGAGGCGTGTTGCCGGTATTCATCAATAAAAACGCACCGGTGCCGAAGGTGCACTTTGCCTCACCCGGCTCAAAACAGGCCTGCCCGAAGAGAGCCGCCTGCTGATCGCCTGCGATACCGCAGATAGGAATCCCGTCTGGTAGGATTGGCACGTCCTTCGTATACCCGAAAATCTCGGCCGATCCTTTGATTTCAGGCAGAACGCTCAATGGCACTTCGAGGATGGAAGCCAACTGCTCATCCCAGGCAAGTGTTTCCAAATCCATCAGGAGTGTGCGGGAGGCGTTTGAGACGTCTGTAACGTGCGACTGGCCGCCTGAAAGCTTCCAGGATAGAAAGGTATCTATAGTTCCCGCGACAGCCTTGCCCGTTAACGCCTCCTCTCGTAAACCGGATACATTATCGAACAACCATTTTAACTTGGTGCCGCTGAAATATGGATCGAACAGCAGGCCGGTTTTTTTGGAAAACAGTTCTTCATGACCCGCTTTTTTCAGCGCGTCGCAGATATCGACGGTACGGCGGCACTGCCAGACTATGGCGTTATGATATGGTACACCGGTTTGCCGGTTCCAGACGGCTGCTGTTTCGCGCTGGTTGGTAATCCCGATCGCTTTAATGTTCGAGGATGATACACCGCTTTCCTGAACCGTGGTCTCAAGGGCGGTTAGAACCGATTTCCAGATATCTTCCAGGTTATGTTCGACCCAGCCGGAACGCGGATAGATTTGTTCAATTTCCTGGTATCCTTTGGCCAAAACATTCAGGTTCCGGTCAAATATAATGGTAGTTGTTCCAGTGGTTCCCTGATCGATTGACAGAATTACATCGGTCATGTTTTTCTCCAGCTCAAGCGTTTGCAGTGATTCAAAAAGTATTAAATTCTATTTCTTAGAGGTCCTTTGCTGCCTCCTGAATACTTGCCCAGGCCCTCTGAACATGCTCCCTGCCGGTGTTGGTCTGTCCAACAACAAGGCGAATAGTGAATTTCTCTTTCAGTTTGGTATGAGTTACATACATATTACCAGACCGATTAAGCTCATCCATCAGGTTTTTATTGATATTTTCAAGCTCCTCCTCAGTTAATGAACGTTCAGGAGGGTTATACCTGAAACAGACCAGGTTGACAGATACCGGAGCCATCAGCTCAAAACGGGGGTCTTCTCGGAGCCAGGATTCGAATTCCCGGGCAAGTTCGAGATGGGTTCGAATTTTTTCGCGCAGCCCTTTTATTCCAAAATGACGGATAACAAACCAAAGCTTAAGGGCTCTGAACCGGCGTCCCAGGGGAATGCCCCAATCACGGAAGTTTTTAACACGGCGATCCAGGTCGGTTTTCAGGTATTCAGGCAGGATTTCGAACGTTGAAGTAAGACTTTTGGGGTCCTTACAGAAATAGGCGGAGCAATCAAAATTGGTAAACATCCATTTATGGGGGTTGAATACAAATGAATCAGCGTGTTCGATGCCGTCAAGCAGATGACGCATTTCAGGAAGAATGGCCGCTGTACCAGCCAAAGCTCCGTCAACATGGAACCAGATTCGATGGCGTTCACAGATTTCACCTATGGGTTTTAAAGGATCCATGGCGGTTGAGGAGGTTGTGCCAACCGTGGCGACCACGCAGCAGGGCAGGCGACCGGCTTTTTTATCGTTTTCGATGGCCTTTTCCAACTCCTCAGGCAACATCGCGAAGTCAGGCCCGGCGGGAATGAGGCGCAGATTATCCTTTCCGAAACCGGCAATCTTGACCCCTTTTTCAATAGAGGAATGAACCTCCTCTGAGGCGTAAATTATCAGATCCCGCGGACTTCCTTTTTTAAAACCATGCAGGTTGACGTCAAAATTGGTTACCCGCTCCCGGGCGCATAAAAGGGCGGCCAGGGTTGACGTGGAGGCTGTGTCCTGGATAACACCGCAAAAATTATCTGGAAGGTTCAGCATTTGACGCAACCAGTCCATGACCACCTCTTCTAATTCGGTGGCTGCCGGAGAGGTCTGCCAGATCATGCATTGCGCGCCCAGGGCAGCGGTTAAAAGTTCGGCTAGAACAGAAGGCGCACTGGAATTGGCCGGGAAGTAAGCAAAAAAAGAAGGGTGCTGCCAGTGGGTCATGCCAGGCACGATAATATGCTTGAAGTCATTAAAAATGGCCTCCATCGACTCTGGCTCGTCAGGCGGCGCCGTGGGCAGCCGGCTCGCGATCTCACCAGGTTCTACCTTCGCCATGACCGGATAGTCCTCAATATGATCCATATAGTCAGCAATCCAGTCTATAAACTCATGTCCGTATTTTAAAAATATTTCTTCGTCCACCTTTAGCATTCCCTTTCGCCGGAAATTCAACGAACCCGGGATAATTACCCGGCCTCGAGTTTTGTAATAAATGTAATAGCTATGTTCCGGTTGAAAAGAATTGTCTGGATGTGAAACCTGGCAACAGTCTAAAGAAAATATCAGCCACCTGATTATTAGAATTCAATCGGAACGTTGTTTTTACATTCGTTATCATAGACCGTAGATAAGGGAAACATCCATGTCAAGATGAAATTCAGATTTGATTCCGTAGTTTGAAAACATGGGTAACACTCCGAAGGTGTATACTGATGTAGCTCTATCAAAGGTACATCACCCACAACGGAAGTTACCCATAGGATGCAATTTACCAGAGAAGAGCAGATTAGGCGAAGATAAAAAGAGTATTTATCAATGGCTTGTTGTAGTTAAGGGCGCAAGTAAATATGATTGGAAAAAATCCAGGGCCTTGGGCCGAAAAAACGGGAAGGCCAGGAGGCCTCAAGCCGGTAGACGCCTGGACCTGGCACTTGAAAACGGCCGTCACGAGCGGTTATTTTCAAGATAACCTGGCCGTTTCTATACAGGCGAGCTTCCGTTCTGGCCGGCAGAGACCATACCAGTTGATCTTCAGTGGCAAATGTAACCTCCTCACCCTGGCCAGCTTTTTTTTCACCCTTATTCTCAAGTAAAAAATTAAACCCCTTGGTTTTTTTAAGCCGGTCATGACCTACAAAGCAGGAACCAGCGGCCAGGGCCTTATAAACCGCGGCTCGGTTTTTATCGAGATCACCTGAAAGCGATTCAGGCAAAAGGACATGGGTGTTGATCGCTTTAAACAGGTATTTGTAAGGGAAAAAAGTGAGCTTTAACGGGCCGATTCCGTATGAAAAAGCGTGAGCGTCTGATCCGCCGACCGCACTTACTGGCCGAGCTTGGCCGATTTCATCCCATTTGGCCAGAGTTTCTTTTTCCGGGCCTGGAAGAGTTTTGGCCCGGACAAAATAATGCCATAAGACCTGTCGTAAGCTCTGAGCTTGAGATTTCCAGATGGAAGAGTAGTTCCAGAGGCACAGGCCGTTAAAACCATTGACTGACCAGTCTTCCCAGGTAAAGGCTTTTCCGCCTTCGCTATATGGACTTCCTTTTTCAAAAGGATGGGCCAGAAATCCAATTCCTCCTGCGGCTTTCGTTTTTTGAATAAAATCTTGAGGCTCTTGCCAATCAAATTCCGGAACCTTTTTTAATCCATAGGCCAGATAGTGGTTATGCCGGCCTGAAAACTCCAGGCCGACCAGGACCAGCACCCTCCCATGGTAGCCTTCGTAGCCTTTTTCCAGAGCGGTCAGGGTATTGTGATCATTGATCAGCAACAGATCCAGGCCCGCCTTTTGGGCCGCGGAAATGACACCATCGATTTCACCCTGGCCATCGGAAAAGGTGGTGTGCACATGCAGGTTGGCCACATATTCATAAGAAGGGGAGGGCATTTAGATTGCTTCTCGGGCGGCCAGACGGTCAAGACCGATACGCATTGGCAACATAACCGCAAGAATGTTTGTTATCATCACACCAATGAAACAAAGACCTATGATCAAGAGTTTCAATTCGCTAAGGGGTGTTCCACGCATCTGAGCAACGAAAATAGTGTAAACCGGCCAGGCTTCGAGAATAACTATAACTGCAACATATATAGCGCTTAGGATCATAAATGTCAATCCGCCGAACCCGGTGGCTACCTGAACGATGTTTTCAGTCTCAAATCTGGGATATATCGCTCCCAAGCCGATTCCCAGAGCCACGATCCCCAGGACAATAAAAAACATGGTTATGGTGGAAATGATCATCATGAATGCGGCCGCGTTGAGAAGGTAGTTGGAAACAATGATCAGAATTTCAGCGACAATCAGCAGCGGAGGAAGGTAAATCCAGTATTTCGTCCACAGGAACCGCTTGAGACTTATCGGGGAGGAACGAATTATCCAGTAGGAATAACCCTCGAGGCTGACGGCTGGGAAAACAAACCGCACTCCCAGGGAAGCCACGACAAAAGAGGCCAGGCCAATATTTAGAAAAGAGATGAAGTTTTGCAGGTAAAACGTTGGAATAGGAGCCTTTTTTAAAGGTAAAACTGAAAAGTTATAAAGATAAACCACGATGAGAGCCAGCAGGAGGAGGACCTGGGACCACTGTGTATTGTCTCTAAAAAATGTTTTAATTTCCTTAACGATAATAGACCGGCTGGCTGGCGAGTAAGGCCGGCTGGCCAGATAAGCCAGCAAATCCAAAGGACTGCCTCGTCTTATGATCCTTCGGGCCGCTTCCTGGGATTTTGAAAACCCATACCCATAAACAAAATTGGATACCCAGGACGCGATGACAGCGCTGGCGATGGCCGTTGAAGTTATGAGCATCAGGAAAAAAGAGGACTCGGAATAAGTTTTTGGCACAAGGCGCGGCCACAAAACCTCGACAATCCAGTAACTGGGCAGATAGGGAGAGGCCGGCGTGCTTAGGGAAGCGAAGTAGCTTACAATGGAAGCAAAAGCGTCCGGGTCTACCAGACGTTCCGGTCTCATGAAACGAAAGAGCAGATAAAGTATGACGACAACCATGATGGTTAGTAAGATGAGGATGTCTTTCGTTCTTTGAGCCGGGAAGATATTAACCAGAAGCAGGGTGAAGATAACTCCAAGAGAACTGGCCAGAACTAGCAGAGGCATTGATACCGCCATCAGGTTGAGGTAATACAGCGCTCCGGCGTCAAACACGATGCCATAAGCCAGAAAGACTGGCAAACCGAAGAAAAAGACCATCCAGGAGCTGTCTACAAGTGTGTTGGTATATCGAGCCCAGAAGATGTTTTCCTGCGATACGGGCGAAGCGTGTATCATTTCAAGATCTTTGGACAGGAAGAAGGTGGAAAGCGCTGTAACGATATTGGAAAAGATGAGAATGGCGAAGAAGGTCAGCCAAACCATATCCATTAATTTCCGGGCCAGGACACGGCCAAAGCCCTCGGCCGTCTCAAAGTAGGCCAGGGCCTTGAAAAAGCCAAAAAAAACAGCGCCCCAGAAGGCCAGAGCTACCAGGGCCATTATCAGCAGTTTATAAACCGATCCTTCCTCACCCCGCTGAATTCGATTTAAAAGAGAAAAAAACCGGGGAGAAAGAAGAAGGAAGTAAGTCTTCATCCCTTGGCCTCAGACTTGAAAAAATCAGTTAGAACCTGCTCCTCATTACCGCCGGTTAATTTGAGAAAGGCCTCTTCCAGATGTTTTGAACCGCCAGCCTGGCTTTTAAGTTCTTCAACGGTCCCCTCGGTAAAAAGCCGGCCTTTATGGATGATCCCAATCCGGTCGCAAATATCCGCCGCGATACTTAAGGTGTGTGTGGATATAAGTATGGAAACCCCGTTCAGCCGCAGCTGGCGAAAAATTTTTTTGAGCAGCCTCGCGCCCCTGGGATCCAGCCCAACCATGGGTTCATCCACGATCAGCGCCTTGGGGCGGTGAAGCATGGCCGCGGACATGATCAGGCGCTGCTTCATACCATGGGAGTAGCTTTCCACCAGTTCATGTTCCCAGCTCGAGAGTTCAAAAAGATTCAGCAGTTCACGGCTTCTGCTTGAAAAGGAATCATGATTAACTTTATACAAACCAGCCATGAATTGCAGAAACTCAAAACCTGTTAATTTTTCATATAAAAATGGCCTGTCCGGAATAAATCCAAGCTCCTGCTTGGCAGCTTCGGGGTTACGGTCAACGTCCCGACCGTTGATTATAATCCGCCCGGAACTGGGTTTTAGGGTTCCTGCGATCATCTTGAGGGTCGTGGTTTTACCCGCTCCATTGGGTCCTAAGAATCCATAAATCTCTCCCCTATTTACTCGCATGGAAAGACTGTTTACAGCCTCGACCTGTTTGAAGCGTTTGCTAACGTCAATCAGTTCAATCATTTGGCCTCGATTATATCGATTTTCAATCGACCGATTACACGAACCATTTCCGCCTGGCGATCAAGGCCGCCGGTCATAAAACGAATATGTGTCGCATCAGCCGGTGTCTGGCCTAAAACAGGATCAACGGCCATCCAGCGGCCCCAATATGCCTCTACCCAGGCGTGATAATAGAATCGATCTTCAAAGTACAACACTCCGACTACGACTCTCGCAGGCACACCGGAGGCTCGGAGCAGGGCCGTGGCCAGGAAAGCATGCTCGTTGCAGTCTCCGACCTTGGTCTTGAGTACTTCCACCGCGCTGGGAACCGACATGGTGGGGCGTTTTTCCAGGTTTTTAAAAGTCCAGTCCAGCACTTTATCTATAGTTTCGAGCGGCGATTTCTCTCCAGTCGTGATAAGGCGCGCCTGATGAGTCATTTCAGGATGCCGGCTCTGGATAAAGTCGGTGCTTTGAAGAAAAGGGGCTAACTTTCTGTCAGCAATTGGCAGCTTTATTTCATGGCGCACGTCAATCGTCTCTCTCCTGATTTCCAAAACGTCACCATTCAATGTCTGCCGGCCGCCATCTAACTCAAACCCTTTTAAGTCCACTCCTTTCAGTTTGACTTTACAATAACGAATTTTTCTGGGGTCTTCAAGAACTCGATTAACAGGAGCGGAGGTTGCTCTGACGACGTCAGTCAGTTCTGCCCGTCCTGACAATCCTTGTTTGGCTTTTTCCGGCGTGCTTAGCACCATGGAAAGTCCTAACAGACCTTCTTCTTTGATGGTCTGGCCATTGACGTCGATCCAGGCATAGGATTTTGTGTCAAAATAATCCATGCGGACACGAAAAGTATCAAAGCTCTCTCCTTCAATGATCAGCTTTTCCTGGTCCTCGACAACAACATTTACCCAACGGCTGCTCAGGCTGGAGGGGTCAAAGATGGAAATCCGGTTGCGCTGGTTTTTTTTCAATCCCCGCTGTGCTAAAAAAGGCATCAATCCCGTGGCCAATTTAGGCGCCTCATTCAACCTGATTTGGTTCGTGGTTCGGTATCCTCCAGTCATCATGGTCGTCTTCATAATCAGGCCGGACAACACTCCGGTCAATTGAAACCTAATGGGCCCCGATGAGAGGAAGAAGTGAAATGATTTCAGTTCCATGGCCTTATTGAGACGCGCGGATGTTATTGTTCGGACTTCCCGGACCTGATTCATGATTTTTAGCTTGAGGTAAGTTTTCGAATCAGCAATATAACCCTGCTTGAGTTGCGTAATAGATTGGACTGAATAGCCGATTTTCTGCCCTTTGAGGTAAACAGACATCCAGGTTTCAGAATCTTTAAGTTCGGTGTTCGCTATTTCGGAAAGGGTGGGGGCAAGATGGACTTTCTTGACAAGAAGAAAAAATATGAAGGCCCAGAAAAGGACGAGGGTGATTTTGAGTGCGTTTTTAATTACGGGCCTGACCGGCATGATTTAGCTGGAAGCCATCTTGAAAAAGTTTGTTTACTCTAACTCATGCGCTCCGCTTCGCTGACACTGCAGCGGTGTTGAGCACCGCTTCGCTGACACTGCAGCGGTGTTGAGCACCGCTTCGCTGACACTGCAGCGGTGTTGAGCACCGCTTCGCTGACACTGTAGCGGTATTGAACCCAGCTTCGCTCACGCTGCAGCGTCATGTGTCATACGAAAGTTTAAGTCCTCGAAATATTAAACATATTCCTGCGGGTTAAATTTTTTTTCTCCGCGATGTAGACCAAAACACTAATTTTGAGATGGCTTCTAAAAAACTCGGCCGGGGCAAGGCTGTTGAGGTCAATCATGATGAAAGCCCTCAGGCCTGAATGGCGCCAATATTTTTAAGCAAATTCAAAGCCTGGGCCCTCATGTCTTTGAAATCGTCCTCAGTTAAACCAGCTCCCAGGGCCACGGTTCCGGCAAACTTCACGGTGATCAGATCGGAAGGAGCGTGGGCGTCGGTGTTTAGCACCAGCTTCGCTCCCGCCGCTTTGGCGACACGAGCTACATGCCCGTTTGTCAGGCTGTGTCCCTTTCGAGCGGTAATTTCCAGATATACACCTTTTTCCGCGGCCAGAGAAGCTTCTTTGTTTGTGATAAGGCCGGGATGAGCCAAGATATCCACCCCAGCCTCAATGGCCGCCAGATTGGTTCCCGGGGCCACAGGTTCAACCGGAGTCTCTCCATGCGCCACAACAATGGCCGCTCCAAGTTCTCGAGCCTTCCGGGTCATGGAAGCGAACATAGCGGGAGGGATATGCGTTAATTCCGCCCCGGGAATAACCTTGATTTGAATATGCCGGTTTATTTCCGAAGCTGTTTGAACGATACGCGGAATAGCAAAGTCCATGTTGGAGGTATCTACATGATCGGTTAAGGCGATGTGTCGATACCCTCGATGTTCGGCCCTACGCACCATTTCTGAAGGAAGAAGCACGCCGTCGCTAAGCAGGGTGTGGGTGTGCAAATCAATCATAAGAACTTAACCACTTTTAATAAGCTGCTAGCAAGGGGAAGGGGGTTATATACGAGACCTCTGCAAAACAGCGTCCTTTAGCTGACCTCTTTGTCAGGCTCAAATTTAAGTCCTCGAAATATTACTAGAAGCCATCTCAAAAAAGTTTGTTTACCCTAACTCATTGTCGTACGAAAATTTAAGTCATCGAAATATTTAACATATTCCGGCGGGTTAAATTTTCGCCTTCCGCGATTTCAAAAAAATTACTGGTTTTGCAGAGATCTCGTAAGTGAACGCCGACGGCCTTCAGCTCAACACGGCCGCGTGCCGGGGAGCTGTCAAGGTCATTGCAAAGGTTACATTTTATATTTGCCAAAATCCTCCGGGCGTAAATTTTCCAGAACCTCAGTCCATTTTTTGGCGTCATCAGTTTTTACCGCTTCTTTACCCCTCATGTCCATATGGGCGGATTTTTCAAAAACCTTTTCATGAACGAAGATAGGGGATTTGGTCCTGAGAGCAAGGGCAATGGCATCACTGGGGCGGGCGTCGATCTGAAACTTTTTTGAATTGCATAAAGCATAGACAGTAGCGAAAAATGTATTGTCCTTCAAATCACAGATTTCAACCATTTCCACTGAACCGCCGAAAGTCTCAATAACATTGTGAAGGAGGTCGTGAGTCATGGGTCTTGAAAACTTAACCTGTTCTAATTCGCTGGCGATGGCCGTAGCCTCTAAGAGCCCGATCCAAATAGGAAGGGTTTGATCGCCTTCTTCTTCCTTAAGAATCATTATCGGGCTGTTTGTAGCTGGGTCAATAGTTAGACCCGTTACGGTAACTCGTATAGACATCCCAACCTCCTCTTGGGTTTAAAAACCAAACGAACAATTTATTTTCTGTCAATGTGTCAATGTCATTATATCATAGGTAATCTGAGCTGGCCAGTCCAGGATTTATTCATGCCGAACGGTTCCCCGCAGCGTATTCGCGGAAGCCGCTTCAATCAATACGTTAACCAGGCTACCGCGTGAGACCGTTTCACAGGCAAAGTTGACGATTTTGTTGGTTCTGGTTCGGCCGGTTAATTGTCCAGCAATCCGTTTGCTTGGACCTTCGACCAGCACCTCCAGCTCCTGTCCAACCAGGGCCTGGTTTTTTTTCAAAGAAATATTTTTCTGAAGGGCCTGAAGTTCGGTCAGGCGAGCACTCTTAACTTCCTCAGGAATTTTATTTCTGAGTTTCATGGCTTGCGTCATGGGTCGATCTGAATATTTGAATGAAAATATTCCATCAAAATTTACCCGATCCAACAGATCCATGGTTTGATCGAAATCCGCTTGAGTTTCTCCCGGGAATCCTACAATCACATCAGTGGTAAGCGCTATATCAGGGCACACGTCGCGGAGTTCCGCGACCTTGGACAGGTATTCCTCCCGGGTATATTTGCGATGCATGGCCTTGAGGATGCGGGTTGAACCTGACTGAACAGGTAAATGAACATGTTCGCAAAGCGGTTTTACTTCATCGAAGGCGCGAATCAACTCCACCGAAAGATCCTTTGGGTGCGAGGTGACAAATCGAAGCCTCGACAGGGCAGGCGGCAGGTCAGCTATTTTCTTTATCAGACCAGTAAAGGTGATTTTCGGTTCAAGCCCCCGGCCATATGAATTAACGTTTTGTCCCAGAAGGGTAATCTCCTTGACGCCATTCGCCAACAATCCTCCTGCTTCTTCAAGAATGTCTGGGACCGGTCGGCTGATTTCGCGGCCTCTAACATACGGGACCACACAGTATGTACAAAAATTATCACAACCCTGCATAATCGCCAGATTGGCTTTCACAATAATCTGGTTGGGGCCAGGATGCGTTGCGTTGTTTAACTTATAATCAAAGTTGGTCCAGCAAATCTGATGACCCTTCTTGTTTATCTCTTCCACCAACTGAGGCAGGCGGTAAATACCGTGAGTTCCAACGACAAGGTCCAGATAGGGCAGATCGTTTAATAATTTTTTCCCTTGCTGCTGAGCTACACAGCCGGTAATTCCAATGAGCAGATCAGGATTTTTTTCCTTTAATCCGCGCAGCCGGCCAAGGTAACTATATACCTTTTGTTCCGCTTTTTCCCTAATACTGCAGGTATTGAGTAAAATCAGGTCAGCCTGATTAATATTCTGAGTTTGAACGTAATTTTTATCTTCCATCAGGCAGACCATGATTTCAGAATCATAATCGTTCATCTGGCAGCCGAAGGTTTCCACATATAGTTGACGTTGTTTCATGGTATGTCAGTTGTTTAACCGCTTCGAGCGAACCCCTGTTTCTTTCTTAATATTTCTCTCTCCAAAAGGACTGTGACCGAAGACTAGTACGTGGGCTTAGACCGGGTTTCGATAACAAGCCGTTTTATATCTCCCAGTTTGATCCTGTAGGTTCCAAAATCTGTGCGCCCATAACAATCCAGATTTTTATCGACCTCCAAAGCGATGGTACGGCCTTCCTTAAGATTGATCAGGGCTTCAAGCCTTTCATCCAGAAACCGAAAATCGATGCTTTCTAACTTATCAAACGCTATCGAAAAAGTGCCTTTCCCTCTGTTACCTGATATAAAGGTAAACCCATCAATGCTGAAACTATCCACTTCAGAACGGACATCCGCTTGATCTACTATAATAGCGCTGAATTTTTTCGCTGGAACAGGTACCCCCTCAGGCGAGTCGCCTTCAATGCTGCTCATGCCGGAAACGGTTAAAAAAATCGCGAGAAAACAAATTAAGCCGTAGAGTTTTTTCACCTTTTTCATTCTATTTAACCTCATTGCCAGTTAGTAGATAGTGGGTTGTGCCTGTTGTTTATCAGAGCGTCTATGTCACCCCAGCCTTCAACTACGCCCAGATCAGCCTTCATCTCCAGGATCAGGTCAGCGACCTCAGCCTCAGCTCCCGGAGCAATGGAAATCATCACCAGGCCTGAGATAGAGTCCAATGTTGTTGTCAGCGCCAGACCTTCGTAGCTTTCCATGACAAACTTAAGCCAGGAAAGCTTCTGGCGATCGATTTTAAGGCGAATCTTAGTTGAATTCAATTAGCCTCCTGCATCGATATTGAAACTAACATCTTTTGGGCAACTTCCTCAACAAGTAATTAATGCCCGTTTTAATAATCATATATTTACCAGACAGTTTTTTATTTTCAACCCAAAATGCGCTTTTACCAGTTAGGAAACAAAAGCCTAAATGGAAATCCTCGCAAGGTCTCTCTATGCAAAGAATAATTTTTCTTGTCGAGTGAGTGGTTTTGCCATAAAGTTATGATTAAAAATTCAAGAAATTTTCTAAATAAAATGAAACGCCAATTCCTCCAGCTCATAATCCTTACCACATGTCTGGCACTGGCCATACAGTTTTTTTTTGAACCGGTTGTGTCAGCCGCATTGCAGGTGAATATTGACAGGGTAACCTTCACACCTCATCGCCAACCCTGGATCAATATTTTTGTTAGTGTTTTCGATCAGGAGGATCTGGCGGTAAAGGGACTTGATGAAAAACGCTTTACTATCAAAGAAGATGGTAATGTCTATTCCGGACCCATTGAGGTTGAACCGTTTGTCACCTCAGAACGAAGGCTGGCTTATATAATCGTTTTAGAAACGCAAGAAAAACTTGCGACTTCCATGACCCTGGTCTGTCAGGGGTTACAATCTTTTATTAAGGAAATGGGGTTTCGTTATCCCGGCGCAATTCTTAATTATACCGGCTATCCTGAAGTCGTAATAAAGCCAACCCGTAACGCCAATTTGCTGATTAAAAAAATAAATGAGCTAAAACCGGTTAAAGGCCTTCCTCGTCTTTATGACGGTCTTTTAACCGCTGTTAAGGAACTGAATGGTTACACCGGTCAAAGCGAATTTAAAGCAGATCGGCTGGCCATCATTCTTCTGACTGACGGCCAGGACCAGGGCAGCATGTTTTCTCTTGCCGCAGATGAAACGAAAATGCTGCAGTCAAACATCTCCCTCTTCGTGATTGCTTATGGCAAGAAAGAACGCCGCTCTCTTTCAAACTTAGCCCGAATAACCAAGAAAACCGGCGGCGGATACTACTTCGCTCATTCTCCGGATTTAATATCTCCTTTATTAGCCGCTGTGGCTGGTCGGTTGAAATACCAATACATTCTGACCTATCCAGCTAATAATTTTACTCCTGACGGCCGCTCACACAAGGTCAGTGTCGATATCGAAACGGCTGACGATCACGGGCAGGGTATTCATAAGTTCATTATGCCAGAGTTAAAAACAGAAAGAATCGAAATTCTAACCACTGGTATCTTGATAGGCGCGGCCTTGCTGGTTTTATTGATTATTGTGATAAAAAGCAGAGCATAATATGAGACCTCTACAAAACTTTGTCCTTTAGCCGACTTCATGAACACCGCTTCGCTCATGCTGCAGCGGTTTTGAGCACCGCTTCGCTAACGCTGCAGCGGTATATGTCAGTTAAAATTTAAGCCTTCGAAATACTTGGTAATATTACCGCGGGTTAAATTTTCACCTTCCGCGATTTCAACAAAATTACTGGTTTTGCAGAGGTCTCAATATAATAATCACGCCAGCTACCGCCTTGAGTTTTTTTACTACGAGACTTGCTTAAAAGCCCATTTCTTCCAGTAGATTGTTAACGGCATTCTGGTCTAATCGCCCCGGTGTTCCCGGATCCTCTTGACTCGTGGAACCCCGCTCCATTATTTTGTCTACTTCAGCCTGCACCAGCTTCACCGTGTCCGAAGATATGAATTTTTCATCTTTTTTTCTTAACTTGGTTCCAAAAGCAACCAGCAGACCTAAGAGTTGAATCTGAACGTGGTTGATGAGATGGACGATCTTCATTATCCGCTGACCGGACAGGTCTTGGAAGGAAAGAGCTTCCAGGATGCGTGTGATGTGCGTAATAATCCCTTGCAAAGTTTGATACGCGCTCTCCACACTTGTAATGATTACCTCACGGTCATCACGGTTTAGAATGGTTGGCAATGTGTTTCCCGATTTTGAGTTCCGGTCGTTTAGAAAACCCGCTTTTCCCTCTTCGATAATCCTTATATTTTCATCACATTCCGTTAAAATTTCCTGGAGTTTTTCGAAAGGCAATCCTGATTTCACAGTCCCGCCCGTAATATTTGCCTCGGCTGAGGAAGCTTGGATAGGCTCTGGTTGAGTTGTTGTTTCCCGTTCTTCAAGATGTCCTTCGACTGGCAGAGTGCCATCCAGAAAGATGCTGTCCATGGTCTGACTTATCTTTTTTAGAATCTGTCTATGCTTGTCACTTTGAGCGGTTTTATGGAGAGCTTTCAAGACAGACGCCAGCGGAAGTTCGAAGAAATTGTCTTCAGCCTTGAAATCAGGCGCAAACTCAGAAAAAGCGTGTTCCGCGGCCGCCGCGTCAAAGAGCGTTTCACAGTCTGAACTCATAGCCTTAATATGGCTCTTGACCTTTTCATTTGTACAGAGCTCGTACATGGCTTGAAGGATAACATTTAGGTCGAACCGGTATCTGCCCGAATATTCCTCACAATCAGCCTCAGCGCCAGATTTGGGTTCCTGAACCGCCTCTGATTCATTTAACACGGCTGACGGATCGCTCAACAAACTTCGCAGCCTTTTTTGCTTTTTTAAAAGATGATCCAAAAATTCAACAACTGGGTTATCTCCCGAGGAAGGGGAGGCGTCCTCTTCGTTTTCAGAATCGGCGTCCCTGGAGGCTTTCGACATAAAATTCAGGTTCATGATCGCGCCCAGGTGATTATGAGCATCCTGGCAGTCTGATAAAATAGATTCCGTCAGGTCCATAATGTCCATGGTCGCTTTTTCCGTCATCTCAACAATGGCTTCCAGTTGCCCCTTGGCAGCTTCCAGTTTGATTTCCGTTTCCTCAAAATCTGTATTTTCCACAACCTCCGAAGGAATTTCACGAATCGAAAGAGATAGTTCCCGGGCCAGCTTTCCGACCTTGCCGAACATCTCCTCGGAAATCTCCTGATAATCCAGCCCCTGGTCCAGTTTCTCCACATCCGGGGGAAGGGCTGTTATCGTTTTGGGAACAGATGCCTTCTCTGTCTGATTTTCAGTCACCTGAGAAAGAGCATTATGGGTATTTACTTCAATGAAATACACGGCTTCATTTGTCTTGATCTTGAATGTACCCAGATTTAATTCAAGGTGTATGGTAGGGACGGTTTCGTACATTTTAATACCCTCTTTAGAATGGATTAACTTTGCCGCGGCCTCAGCAGATCATGATTTTTTAACGATATATAACGAATTGATCTCGAACATTTTCGGATTTAAATCACCTCCATTATATATAGTTTAACCCAGTTCTTGTGAGGACTGCCATGAAGAATCAGATCTATTTGTTTCATTCACCCAATAAGTAAATTTCATTATCTGGCCGTCGTTGAACACGTCAGCCACCGCATCGGGGTCATGTATCTTGGCGTTTTAGTGAAACTGGCTTTAAGGGACCAGCTTTATTTGAAACCTTCCCATCCGTACACCCGAGCTTTCCTGGAATCCGTGCCAGTGGCCGATCCTGAGGTTGTAAGTCAGGTTAGCCTGGAAGGGGAGGTTCCCAATCCGATGAATCCCCCGGAAGGCTGCCGTTTTCATCCGCGTTGTTCGGAGGCCAAGTCGATATGTACCACTCAGGCGCCTGATATGAGGGAAATCGCGTCCGGACATTTTGTGACCTGCCATTTGTAAAAATTTAATATAAGTACTTTCCGTTTTTTGTCTGATGATGTTAAGATAGATCAAATCTAATTGGGTTTTTAGGGGAGTAAAACTTTGTCTGAAGCGCAAAATGAAAAAAAGGCCAAAAAACCCGGCCGTTGGAACCTGGTGGACGCCTTGATCGGTATTTTTGCTCTGGCAGCCTTTCTGGCTGCCAAGTGGATTAAGACTCAGTATTTTTAATCACAGCCTTCCCAGAGCCTGTCAGGCCAGTCCGCCAAAGAGTAATGAGCGGCAAACCAACGCCGGTTTCTCCTTTTTCCCAGTTGAAAATTCGTATTTTCTTCACTTGCGTCTGGTTTCCTGCTTTTTTCCTGGAAGAGTATATTTTTACTACTTTTTTCCTAGGGCAACTCACTGAAAAACCATACTTTCTTCTTATTGACATTCTATGAAAGTTATATATCATTATAATACTAGGATAACCAAAGATTTTCAGGGAGAGGGAAGGTGTATCTTGAAAATTAGAAATATTATACTCCGAGCAGGGGTAAAAATGACGCTGGCAGTAACGCTGGTGTGTTTGTTATCCCTCCCTGCGGCATTGGTATGGGGATCACCTATACCCTATAATCTGTACGGCGTTTCCTTCCCTGTATCAGCGACAGTTGTTATGAATTACGACGGTACAGACACATTATCGTTCAACATCACAAACACTTCCACCACACCATTGACTTCATCCATAACGTCGTTTGCATTCAATGTGCCGGATGAGGTTGCTGGCGTCATCCCTTTCTCTGGACCTACTGGCTGGTCTTTTATTCCTCCTCTCTTTTGCCCGGACACGATCGATACCGACAGCGTTAATACACCTGGCAACTACGGCTTTTTCGATATAGCCGGCATCTCCAGCCCTGATACCAGTGAAAGTTTTAATGGAGGTACTGTCGCGCTTGGCATCCCTCAGGGGAGCACCTTCAGCTTTGATTTCACGTTCTGTGGCCCAGACCTGGCTACATTAGACACTGGGAGTTTCTTTTTATTCTCAGCGCCTAAAAATCAAAATACGAATACACAGCCGCTAATCGTCCGCTTCCAGGGCATAGATCTTGGAGGCGGTGAGGATGAGAGTGATGTGGCCCTTGTTCCCATTCCCTCGGTCATGCTTCTCTTCGGCTCCGGTCTTTTGGGTCTCGCCGGGATCAGGAGG
>JAFDLS010000228.1 GCA_019306365.1 Deltaproteobacteria bacterium | reverse complement strand
TACGGCGTGACTCACAACGTGGGCGTTGGCGGAGCCAACGTTTTTGTGCTGAAGAAATAGCATGTTAAAGGCGGCCGCTTAAGTGGCGAAAGACACTCTCTTTAGCGGCCGCCGAACTAACCAATAAAAAACAACAGGCTTGATTTTTTGAAAAGACATTTTCTAAAAAACCGTCTCTATAATTTTTCAATACATTTAATTTTAGAATAAAAATTCGTTAATTTCGCATCAGAGAGAAAGGTATTACTGATATGGAAGCGCAAGAGAAGAATAATTACGAGTTCATTCTTGTTGATGATCCCGCTCCTTATGTCCGGCGTATTACCATGAACCGGCCTGAGAAACGCAACGCCCTAAATAATGGGCTCAGAAAAGAAATTTTTAACGCCCTTTACATAGCGGATGAAGACGAAAGCGTAAGAGTGACCATTATCCGGGGAGCGGGCAAATGTTTTTCCGCTGGATACGATCTGTCCGTAGATAATCGTATTGATCGTCCCTGGTTTACTTCAGGCGGAGATGGAAACTGGGCTCGTCATGTCGTTAAAGGCTGGTTTGAGATTTGGGACCTCGCCAAACCCGTGATCGCGCAGGTTCACGGTTTCTGTCTCGCCGGGGGAAGCGAACTCACCGCTTCATGCGATCTGGCTTATGTTTCCGACGACGCGCAGATCGGTTACCCGCCCATTCGATCCATGGCCGCGCCTGATATGCAGTACTATCCCTGGATGGTCGGTATGCGGAACGCCATGGAAATCATGCTCACCGGGAATTCCATGACCGGCCGGGAAGCGGTTGAAATGGGTTATGCCAACAGGTGCTTTCCAAAAGAAGAGTTGGAGGCTCGCACGCTGGAAATGGCGGGAAGAGTGGCCAAGATACCTACTGACCTTAATCAGCTCAATAAACGAACCGTGCATCGGGCTATGGAGATCATGGGAATTCGCACGGCTATTCGGGCCGGGACAGAAATCCACGCGCTTGGCTGGTATCAGCCGTCATCCATGGAATACATGAGCACGCTCAGAAAGGACCTGAACAAGGCCTTTACTGAAAGGGATGGGAAATTCGGTGACTACCGGTCCGGGATAAAGAAGGAAAATAAAGCAAAATAGAAGATGGCTGCCAGCATACAAGGAGAAACCCGATGAAATCGGCGATTCAGCAAGGCAAGGGGAAACTGGTTATTGAGGACAAACCAACACCCGAACCCGGGCCGGGTCAGGTCTTGATCAAGATAGCCTACTGCGGGATTTGCGGTTCGGACCTGCATTACTTTAATCATGACCAGGCGCCGTCCGGGAATGTTTTGGGACATGAATGGTCGGGCACAATCGCAGAGGTTGGGGAAGGTGTTGATAACTTCAAAAAGGACGATCTGGTGACGATGGCCGATATCCCGGGCTGGCTCGTGCCTGAATTACCGCCGGATACACCTATTGACATGGCCGCGCTCCTTAAGATGCACCCGGTAGCGTACGCCGGGGGATTTTCAGAATACCTTTTGTATTACGCCCATGCCGTGCATCACATCCCTGAAGGCGTTAGCCTTGAGGAAGCCGCTCTCACCGACACGCTTGGTGTTGGTCTGGAGGCGGTAAATCGCGTTCAGCTAAAAGTAGGCGCTACTGTGCTCATTATCGGCGCCGGTCCTATCGGCCTGTCAACTTTGATGGCGGCGAGGGTCGCGGGCGCGGGCCGCATAATTGTTACCGAAATGGCGGAGGCCAGGAAAGCGGCGGCCAAAAAATTTGGCGCGGACTTCGTCCTGGATCCGAAAGTTGTTGATGTGGCGCAGGAGGTTACCGCTTTAACCGGCTGGGCGGGTGCGGACATTGTGTTCGAGAGCGCCGGGGTGCAGGCAACCATTCAACAGTCCGTGGATATGGTTAAGAGATCCGGTCAGGTCGTTCTGGTCGGAGTCTGTTTCGAGCCTGCGGAAATTCTACCTTACTTCTGGTTTATGAAGGACGTCAGGGTAAATGTTGTCCCCGGCGCGGATCTAGTTTCATCTTTAAATGTAATGGCCCGTAAAATGGTGGATGTAAAACCATTGGTCACGCATATTGAGCGGCTTGAGGATATTCAGGAAACCTTTGAGGCGCTGCTTCATCCAACAGATCAACTCAAGGTTTTAATAAAGCCTTAGGCAGTTTGTGAATGAATTGTCAGGTGTCAAGCATAGTACCGCGAAGCTCATACGGGATCGTGAAAAGAAAATACCTGATTTTACGTGTAATTGTTAAGAGATCAATAACCAGCGAGGAAAAGATACTATGACAATCGAAGAGATAAAAAAGGTGTGCTTTGTGGGCGCCGGAACCATGGGCTGTTTCAACTCCATGGTTACAGGCATCGCCGGTTATGACGCCGTTGTCTATGACGTTTCCCCCGAGGCTCTTAAACATGCTCCTGAACGGCAGAGGGAGATAGGCGCTCACCTTATAGAAACGGGAGTTCTCACGCAAGACGTGATTGACGCGGGACTGACCCATATAACTTTTACCGAGGATCCGAAAGAGGCGGTGGAGGAAGCCGATCTCCTCAGTGAATCAGTCTTTGAAAGGCTGGAGTTAAAACGGGAGACACATAAGCAGTTTGATGAAATATGCCCGCCCCGCATGATCCAAACAACGAATACATCGAGTTTGCTCGTTTCAGATATTGAAAGCGCTGTCAAGCGAGGTGACAGGTTTGCCGCTTTGCACTTTCATTTGATGGCGTCCTTTGTCGATATAGCGGGAGGGCCTCGAACTTCCCCGGAAACCATCGACATTCTTAAACGCTTTGCGCGCAGCCTGGGTCAAACACCCATTGTGCTCAAGAAGGAAAAGGCGGGATATCTGCATAACACCATGCTCGGGGCGTTTTTAAATTCCGCCTTGATGCTGGTGATCGACGATTATGCCGATATACGGGACGTGGACAGGTCATGGATGCTCGCGCATCAAGGCCAGGCGGGTCCTTTTGTCATGATTGACGGCATTGGGCTCAACGTTCTTTATGACGCCGCCATGGAGGGTGCCAAGGACGCTGTCTTTGGTGAGGCAGCGCAAAAAGTTGTTGATTTTATGCGTCCATATATAGAGAGGGGAGATCTGGGCGCGAAAACGGGTAAAGGTTTTTATACCTACCCGGACCCTGAATGGCAGAAGCCCGAGTTTTTATCCGGGGAAGAATAACTTTAGGCCGAACTTAATAAACTTCTTATTCGAAAAAATTTTTCTTAATAGAAAACTAATCCTGATACTCGCTGCAATCGAATTGAAGATAAAAGGAGAAAGGGTAAAGCATGCAAAACCTAAAGGACAAAGTGGCCGCTGTTACCGGAGCCGCCTCAGGAATTGGCCGTATGCTGGCTGTAAACCTGGCCAAAGAAGGCTGCGAAGTAGCGATCGCGGACCTCGATCAAGCCGGTCTGGAAGAAACGGCAAATATGATTGACGATAAAAAGATCAAGGTTTCCACGCACCTGGTTGACGTGGCCAATCGAGATCAGGTGTATCAGTTTGCTGATGACGTGCAGACCCAACACAACCGGGTTGATATCATCATCAATAACGCCGGTGTCGGATTGTCGGAAACACTGGAAGACGTCAAATATGAAGACTTCGATTGGCTCCTGGGAATTAATCTCTGGGGAGTTATTTACGGCTCAAAGGCTTTTCTTCCTTATCTGAAACAGCGGCCGGAAGCCAACATCGTCAACATTTCGAGTGTGCATGGCCTTTTTACGAACCGTAACGTCGGCCCTTATTGCACCAGCAAGTTCGCGGTCAGAGGGTTCACTTTAGCCCTTACTCAAGAGTTAAAAAACACATCGGTAAAAGTTTCCTGTGTCCATCCCGGGGGAATTAAAACCAATATCGTGCGCAACACCCGCTTCTACAAGGGTTCGAATCCTGA
>JAFDLS010000227.1 GCA_019306365.1 Deltaproteobacteria bacterium | reverse complement strand
CCTTTAGCTGTTACGATTACGCCGCGTAAGTCAATTTTTTTCAATTTCTCAAAATCAGGCCTTATCTTAATAATATCTTCCTCACTTGAAAAAACAACAAAATAGTCCTCAGAAGACAGCGCTTCCAGAGGCTTTTTCCCCAGGCCGTCAATAAGGTTTTCGGGCGCTTCACATAAAACGGGCGGCTGTGCCGGAAAATTCAGGGCGAGCAGATCATCCTTTTTTTCAACCGTCAGTTTACCGCTCTTCGAGCTGAAAGTGACCAGACGATCCTGTTTTTGAAAAAAATTGAAAATCACGAATCCTGAAGCCAGGGTGGCGTGCCCGCACAGATCAACCTCAACCTCCGGCGTAAACCACCGGATGCGATATCCGCCTTCCTCCCGCACGAAAAACGCCGTTTCAGAAAGATTGTTTTCATTAGCGATAGACTGAAGCAAAGAATCATCCAACCATGTTTCCAGGGGGCAAACCGCCGCCGGATTACCGCTAAAAACTTTGTTCGTGAAAGCGTCAACCTGATAAACAGGCAGTTTCATAGTTTACAGATCTCCATTTTCATTTTTATCGAAGCGTCCTCACGGGCACCAAGACGCGGCTTTATGGGATATTATAGTAATTGCCAGAATTATTTTCCGTTTGATTACTAAGCTAAATCAAGTCTCCAACAGCGGCTGACATGATGTAACAGGCGGCAATTACATGATGTCTTGGCGTTTGTCGTAAGGTGGGTTAGGAGAGCGGCCAAAAACTATATCTCCTCCTGCCCCAAAGCCAAACGGAACTTATCTATGACAAACGCTCTAATAAGATAGATTTGCTTATCCCGCCATAACAGAAGCAATGACCATTTTCTGTCAAGGATCGTGAGAAATCTTGACACAAAAAAGATAATTTAGTCAAATCAAAATGATACAGCGTCTTTATGGAAATCTTTAATAGAAATGAAGGATGTCTGCCTATGGATATAAAAAAATTTGATTTTCTGCGCAATGAATATGTTCAGGGGTTTCCGGCTTACTGCGGGTTTGAGGTGCTCCACGCGGAATCCGGGGTATTTGAGGCCCGAGTGAAAATTCGTCCAGAGCACCGTCAGCAGGACGGGTTTGTCCACGCCGGGGTTATCTCCACCCTGGCCGATCATACGGCGGGCTACGCCGCTTACACTATAGTTTCAGAAGAATCCAGAATTCTGACAATAGAATTTAAGATCAACTTTTTCAAACCAGCCATTGGAGAAACGGTTTTATGCCGCTCCAAAATTATCTCCGGCGGTAAAAAAATTATTGTTTCTGAATCAGAACTGTTTGACTTAAATAACGGGAGTGAGAAGCTTATCGCCAAAGCCCTGGTCACGTTAATGACCGTACCCTCGTCTGATTTAATCGAGAATCAAGTGTAATTATCACATGGCGGATTTGACCGAGGCTTAGTCTATTGAGATAGTCGCCTTCCCGTTTTCAGTTTCCAGCTTATATGCTTTCAATGGCCCTTTGGCCGGGCCGGAAATCAACTGCCCGGAATAATCAAAAGTGGATTTGGAAACACTGCAGCAGCGAATGTTTTCGGTTTGAGCAAGCGGATCAATACGCCTGCCTCCGTGTGTACATTTGTTATGGAAGGCATGGAGGCTGCCGTCATTTCCGTTCACCACCAAGACCTTTTCCGGAAGCCCTTTTCCCTCCAGACGAATCGCACCGCCAGGATTTGTAAGTTCCGACGCTCGTTCTAAATCGATCTCAACTTTACCTTCTGAGAAATCCCAGCAGGCGTCATCAAGAGGCGGTTTGGTTTCGCAGATACCGAAAAGCCTTTTGAACAGTCCCATTTCTCCCTCCTGAGTAATTATATTCGTATTGAGGCTTATTTTCAAACCAACAGCATATTGAAAGCCTGCGGCTGAAAACAATGCAACTTTGGAAGAAAAATAAATCCCTTAAAAACTTAAATTTTGACCCCTATGAACTTGATTTCACCGTGGATTCTAAGGCGCTGGTCTTTTTAGGGGGAGATAAGAAGGCGGTACAGATCACGCCGCCGGCTGTTATCACGCTAAGGATGATGAAAGCCGGATCATAGCTGCCGAAATTATCCGCGATATATCCTGCTCCCACTGGAACCGAAGCTCCGCAAACAATCATGAATGGCACGATGAAACCATTGATGCTGGCGAATGAGGCCGGTCCAAAAAAATTGCCGAACAGGGCTGGCATCATAACCAGGGCTGTTCCGTACGAAAACCCGAAGACGAACCCAAAGATTATAACCGAGACATGATTGGGCGCCTGCCAGATTCCGATAAAGGCCGTCAGCATCAAGGTCATGGCGGCGGTTGCTATCCATCTGGGTTCGATAAGGTCTCCCAGCCAACCCATAGGAACACGGGCCACGCCGCTGCCCAGAAGCATAGCACTCAAGACAGAAGCGGCCTGCATGCGTGTATACTCCAGGTCGGTTAAATGAAGCACTCCGTGCGACACAACCATGGAAACAGACATGATATGTGCGATCATAAAAGCGCCGATAAGATAAAGCGCGCGAGTCTTTAACGCCTCAGCAAGGCTCCAGGGAACAGAAGTCCGGTAAGTGTGAACCTTAATCGAACCGTCCGCCGCGATCGTTTCAGCCTCATCCGGATTCAAGCCGTAAGGATATTGCCCCACGTCCTCAGGTTTGCTCCGCACAAAAAAACATAAAATCAAGCCCAAAATGACAAAGATCACGCCGGTCAGCCATCCTGTGCGCCATGAATTTGTTTGCTGAATTAGCCAGGTAAAAAAGGGTTGAGCCACAAAGCCGCCCACTGCCGCGCCCGACATCGCCAGACCCAGCACGACCGTTCGTCTGGTATCGAACCAGAACATAATGATGGTCTGGACCGATAACAAGCTTGCGAAAGCAAGGCCAAAGGAGACGATGAAACCCCAGATAAAAATCCATTGCCAGAGTTCGTTTGCGACCGTACCCAGTAAACTCAGCCCCGCCAGCAGGATCATCAATCCCAAGGCCAATGTTTTCCGGCCGCCAAACCGATTAAGCGTCACGGCAACCACCGGAGTGAGAAAAGCAGAAAAGATCATATGAATGGTATGGGCCATGGCGGCCTCGCCTCTCCCCCATCCCGTGGCCTTGATCATGGCCGGAAAGATCGCCGCAAAACCGTAAAACACCAAACCGACGGTGATCAGGTAAATGGAAAAAAGAAGTACCGCGTTGGTCCAGCCATAAAAATGAGCTTGTTGATTTTGAAGCTTCACGCTGCTGAAATCCTTTGGGTAAAATTGTTCCAAGGGCTGAATCTATATCACGCCTGACAGCAGAAGGTCAATGGACCGCGCTAACTATTAGACCTAATTATTCGCACCGATTGGATGGAACCGATTTTAACACGACGGGAATTGGGAGGCCTGCTCACAGGCTTTCGATATCGATCTCTTTTATCTTGGTAATAAAGTGGGCATGTGATAAGTTGTAATAAAATTATACAATTTACTATATTCATAATAATATCAATGTTTATCGCTGTGTAAGGAGGTTTAGAAAATATGGAAAAGAAAACCATGGATGTGGATTGGCTGCCAAAGGGTGGACCTTATTCCCACGCTGTTGAAGCCGGAGATTTTATTTTTGTCTCAGGGATGGTTCCCATGGATGCGAGGAAAAATATCGTGATCATGGATGATATCAAAGCTGCCACCAGACTGGTTCTGGACAATATTAAAAACCTTCTCATAGCTTGCGGTTCCAACCTGGACCGGGCAGTTAAAACCACTGTTTTTCTTAGAGATATGAATGATTTTGAAGCCATGAACGAAGTTTACGCCTTATATTTCCCGGAAAACAAACCTGCCCGTTCATGCGTGGCCGTAAAGGAATTGCCAAGGAATTTTCCGGTGGAGATTGAATTAATAGCACTGAAATAAATTTTCTTAAGGAACCGCGCACTG
>JAFDLS010000226.1 GCA_019306365.1 Deltaproteobacteria bacterium | reverse complement strand
GTTGCCATAAGATACCCTTCAAGGGTTGTCATGGTGACATTACGGGTGCAGCAATCGGCACAATATTTTTCACAGGCGATGTCCAGCTTGGCGACAAACTCGTCATAAATTCTGTAAATCTGATCCAAAACCGCCAGCTTTGAATTCAAATCCATTTATTTAAGTCCCATAAAATTTTTACTCAAGTTTAGCATACCCGGTACGGCACAATTTGGGGACCTTCACCAATACCTGAAAATTCGACTTTCTGCAAACACTGCCTGCAAACAAAATAAAACCTGACCGAATCTTGAGTGCTGTCGATGCAGTCTTCAAGTCGCTGCTTCATTTTTAAAAACTGTTCTTCAGTTAAAGAGGTGCATTCAAATACCGATTTTTGAACCCGTATTCCATACGCCTTTATTATCTTTACCGCTCTGTAACGGATACGATCGTCAACGATATCAAAACAGACAAGGCAGAACATTTAGTTCTCCCAGACAAAGGGTTTATAATCATTTTTTGGGTTTTCAAGAAATTTTCCGAACTGCCTGACCTGATTAACCACCGATATTCTATTTCTTTTCCCAGAGGTTCATAAAAGATTCTACGTCTCATCATTTGCTCATAAGAGGAAACAAAGGCACGGCTAATTGCCGGTTTCATCTCCACCGGACGTTTGGACTTCATTTCGTGTTCATCGATAAATTCAGCAGGAGGTTTTTTCCGGTAAATAAAGTCATCGGGTTTGACGACTTTTCGATTGATAAGTCCCAGGACAAGGCGGTCTCCTAAAAAACATCTATATTCTTCAACCAGATCACAGGCCAGCGAAGGCCTGCCGTAACTGACCTCATGCAGGCTTCCCAGATAAGGATCGAGTCCGCATGCTTTGATTGCTGACAGAACTTCGTTGGTCAGCATCGTATAAACAAATGAAAGCATTGCATTGACCGGATCCAGGGGAGGTCGGCGGTTGCGTCCGTTAAAGGAGAACGATTCATTCCGTATCAGACGCCTGAAGGCGCTGTAATAAATGCGGGTTGCAGCGCCTTCCAGACCTCTGAGCACATCAAAATTTTGTGGATTCTGAACACCTGTTTCCATCGCCCTGAGCCTGACGGCGGCATTTCTTAAAGCTTCATCCTGATACTGTCTGGCCCTGAGCAGTAACAGGCGGTACATGTTGACAATCTTGCCACGGACAATGCTACCGGCCGTTTTTAAGGCGATTTTCTCATCACTGAGCTTATGATACTGGGCGGTTCTCAATTTGACGTGCCGGTGTTCATCCAGAACCAGCCGTGCTCTAAATCGGCCGGTCGGTGTAATGAAAACCGTTTCCACACGCTGTTGGATCAAAAAATCAAGAACCCCGCCGCTGAGGGAAATATACCCCACAAGTGTCAACCTTTTAAGGCCGTCCACAGGTATCTGATCGATAACACCGCCGTCTTTAAATACCTTCAGCGTAGAACCCTCTCTGCGAAGATAACTGCCGGATTCTAATATATATACCGTATCCATTACTCCATAAATTTTTGTGTTTGAATGATCGCTGTTTTAAGATTCTCCAGGGCTCCGGAAAGATTCTCCACTTTTTTAGATTTTTTTCCTGAAACACCGCTCCATTCGTTCAGATGAAGTAATGGATGCTGATAGTCTGTGGAAACATCGAGCCGGCATAAATCGCCGGTATAGTTTAAAAGGCTGTGGATACGTCTGCAACCGAGAGGGGTGCCCCGAATCCGGCTCAGTTTATAATCCACCAGATGAGAATTGTAATCCGTGAGGGATGACAGCAAATGGTGAAGCAGGGTTTTGGCCCTGCTTAAGAACCCAATGGTCTGAAATAAGATTTTTTCTTCACGCACTGTCAGGCTTTTTGCATTTCGGCAGGCCGCCATGATCTGAGACAAAGGCGGGCATTTGCTTTCCAGGGCAAACAATTCCGGATACGATTTGGCCCATTTTTCCCACTTTGGATGGATAAACACCATGTTGTCACTGCCGTGATTTTCAACCATACTGAGTTTTTCAGGGTCTGTCAGCTCAACCGTTGATAAGAAATCGAGCTGCGCCTCGATCGACCGGTTATGGCACTTAACAAACCAGGAGCGTTTGCCCGTCAGCCGGTGAACACCTAAAGGAAGTTTAACCAAATTCCCGAGCCCTTTTCCTTTCAAATAATCCTGCTTGGGAAAAACCTCCATGGCAAATGCGGAAAGATCACCAGCAAAGGATTGTTTTATCATTTCAAGCACCGCCCTTGCCTGTTGTGGTTTTCCCGGAATTTTAAAAAAATACCAGAAATGATATCCCTTGCCGCCGCTGAATTCGATAAGCGGCCGGAGTCCGGCCTGCTCCGACAATTCGGTTATTCTTTCAATTAGATAAAAAAGCTCCCTTTTTACCAGGTTTTTTTGGTCCGACTTTAAGTTTTTCTCCCGAAAATCTTTGACAAGATCCACATCTATAACAGCCGTTTTTATGCTTCCGTCGGATTTCAGAAGGTATAATCCATAGGTTTTGAGCCCCTTGAAATGATCTTCCAGATCCTTCAGCTCCATGGGTCTGCGCACAGGAACATATCCCTGCTTATTTTTTTTCTTATCGACCCATTGCCGGGCAAAGCAGTCTTCCCTTCCCGAAAAAAGATCAAGGTATCGCTGAATCGCCTGTTGACGGTATCGCAATCTTTCAAATGGAAGTGATGCCGCCTGAATATCTTCCTCCTGACCGGTGCGTCCGGAAACACCAAAGGATTTCACCCATTGATGGTAAAGTATTTCATCGACAAATTTTCGGGAGTGTGCCAGAACCTGTGTCATCTTCTTTCTTTTATCCAGAAAATACAGCAGCACAAGGTGATCCTGCCATGCCTCAACCATATCCGGCGAAGACTGGTGGATATGTTCCAGCACCCGACATGCTGTATCCGCATCTCCGACCATTTGAGCCAGATTCGACCATTTAAGTTGCTGATCTACATCAAGAGCCTTCCAGATGCGATCATCTTTCAGTATCCGGCAAGTTTTGGATTGATTTTTTTGCTGAATGATCTGTTTTTCCAGCCTAAAGATCAGCACACTGAAATCCGGCAAAATCTTGTTTTTATCATGCTGATGTTTTGGGTTCATTATAAAACTCCGTTAAAGGTTCCCATCATTATCGCCCGGTTTTTTTAAGCAGCAGATTCAATTTGGGGTAGCGGGGATTGATCTCTTTTAAATCTCGGGCGAGCTTTTGCGCTTTGTCATTTTGCCCCAGGCGAAAGGCCCCGGCTGACTGCCAGAACAGACCTTCATCATAAATATTCCCCCATTTTTCGGTAAAAAAACGGCCCGCCTCTTGAGCATATTTCACAGCTTCCTGGAAATTTTGAAGTAAATATTCGATCTTTGCCAGGCGAATCAATGCCTTGTGTCTTGATCGGTTATCTCTTTCCTGGCACGTGATCAGCACATGTTTTGCTTTTTGAAGATTACCGGAAGCACACCAGACGTCGGCTTCCGTCCATCGATAGTAAGGTCGGCGCTTATTTTCAGGAACTTTCCGTATGACTTCCATGGCCCGGCCGGTATTCCCAAGAGCCAGATAGTTTCTGGCGAGAAGTTCGTGAACAAAATCTACCGGACGGTGTGCTTCACACTGCAATGCAAACAAAAGTGCATCTTTTGCCTCTGTAAAAAGCCCCATATGAAAATTGACTTTCCCCAGGGCAAAATATTTATATAGCAAAGAGATATAGTTGGTTTTTTCGTCTTGCGCCAAACACCGTTTGATCGTTTGCAGCGCCTCCCTGTTCCGGCCCCTGTGGAGAAGCGTGCTGGAAAGCTGGTAAAGGGTCTTGATAAAGTTTTTTCGTTCCTGATGCCTGTCCTCTTTTTCCGCACGGTCGAGCCTGTCCCAGTTGGCAACCGCCTTTTCAAATAATGGAAGTGCTTTTTCAGCTTTGTTTTCCAGTTGTTTATACAGCATGCCTTCACGGTAGAAATTGGTTATGCCCTCAGGTCTCAACTTCCGGGCTTTCTGAAAATGCTTATGGGCCAGACGAATACGGTCTTCTTTTATTTTGCCGCCTATAAAAATTTCTCGGTTTTTTGCTGCATACAAAGAGTTATATGCCGTATAAGCAAGAGAACTATGCAAAATAAAATTGTCAGGATCTTTTTTAATCCCAAGCGCAAGTTCTTTGATAGCCTCATCAAATTTCTTTAACTGGCCCAGAACAAAACCGATCTTTTCGCGTAAAGGAACATCCAGGTTATAGCTTATCAGTTCCGGGCACTTTTCCTCCAAAGGATAGAAAAGTGAGGTTGCATCTTCCCATTTTCTCTCCCGGATTAATTCGCTAATTTCCATCAACGTCTGTTTAAGATGCCTTTCTGCGGCGTCATGTTTAAACGCCAACAGATCCTCCAGATTCAGAAAATCATCTTCGGCAATTTTACTTTTTTGATCTTTTGTTTTATCCACCGCCTTTTGATAGGCGGTTTGAATCGTCGCATTCATAAAAACCTCCATAGATCAGCGATACGCATTTCATGTTTCA
>JAFDLS010000029.1 GCA_019306365.1 Deltaproteobacteria bacterium | reverse complement strand
TATATTCCTGGCTGGATCTTACCCATGTCTCGTCCTTATTTGTCATAATAGTGTTAATTATATTATATATTGAATTAATTAGAAAGAGTATTTTCCTTTTGGGCTGAGCAGCGGGTCAGGTAGAGCATAATGGAAAGGTTTAACTGAGTTAAACCCAGCCTCAGCTAACATGAATGAGGGAATGATTTAAGATGATGCAGGTGATTTTATTTGAACCGGAGATTCCTCCAAATACAGGCAGTATAGCGCGGTTATGCGCCGCCACCCGAACCAGACTGCACTTGATAGAGCCGCTGGGCTTCTCTCTCGATGATCGCTATCTAAAGCGCGCGGGACTTGATTACTGGCCATCGGTAGATCTTGACGTCTGGCCGGATTGGCAGGCTTTTATTCAAGCGCGACCGGAGTTGAGGCTTATATTTACGTCAGCGCGCCAAGGTCAGCCATATCACCGGTTTTCGTTCAAGCCTGGTGACGGTTTGGTTTTCGGCCCGGAAACCAGAGGCTGTCCGCTTGAAATTCTTGACCAGTACCCGGATCAAATAGTCAACATCCCTATCTGGGGCGCTGTTCGAAGTCTGAATCTTTCAACCGCAGTTGGCGTGGTTCTTTATGAAGCTCTGCGCCAGACCGGCGGTCTGGAAACGGGTTAAAAAGAGGGTTTAAAAGGGCGAATTCTAAATCTGCCGCCAAACGCAGCTGCAGGGAGGACTGAAGCACATAGACGGGCTAGGTTCCAAGTCCCAGGGCGCGTCCGATCTGCGCTACTGCCAGGCAAATGACATAGGCCATCAAAGTTGTGTAGACTAACGCGAACGCGGGCCACCTCAAACTCCTTGTCTCACGGCCGATAATTACCAGAGTGGCGAAACACGGGGCATAGATCATCACAAAAAGGATGAGTGTGAATCCAACCAGCGGGTTCCAGCCCGGCGTTTTGGCCAATTTTTTTGAAAGCGGTTCCGCCGCTTCCACATCAACTTCTCCCAATGAAAAGACCGTACCCAGGGTGGAAAGTACAATTTCCTTGGCGGCCGTACCTCCTACCAGAGCGATATTGATGCGCCAGTCAAAACCCAAAGGCTTTGTCAACACCTCAAGCCCGGTTCCAAAGCGTCCTGCTAAGGAATGCTTTATTTTTTCTTTGGCGCGCTCCGTTTCGAAGTCTTTCATGCTTTGAGACCAGGTCTTAAAGGCTTTGGCCGTGGGTTCGTTGTTTTTGAGATTTTCAGGTACGGATTCACCCTTTTCAAGCATAGAAACGGTTCTGGCTAATATCTGAAAGGAAGGCTCCCCGTTACGAATGGCCTTGGTTTCATTGTTTTTAAAGGAATTATAAAAGGCGGAAAACTTATCCAAACTCTGAGCGGTGTTTATGATACCGGTATCCGCCCTGGACAAGAATTGGTCAGTTGCTTGAGTTTTTTGTTCATTGAACTCCTGTACCTTATTAGAGGGCAGGCCGGGGAAGGTCATCATAGCCCAGATGAGGATTGAGATTCCGAGGATAATCGTGCCCGCCTTTTTAATGTACTGCCACGTCCTTTCCCACGTATGAATCAGAAGACCGTTAAGAGTGGGAAGCCGGTAAGGAGGCAGTTCCATGACAAAGGGCGTGTGCTCGCCTTTAAGTACGGTCCAGCGGAGAATACGCGCCGCGAGTAAAGCGAAAGTCCAGGCGATCAGCGTCAGCAGAAACATCATCTGGGCCTCGTATTTCACAAAGAAGGCGGCGATAAGCATGGCGTAGACCGGGATTTTGGCTCCGCAGTTCATCAGGGGCGTGACCAGGATGGTGGCTAACCTCTCCTTTGGATCGCGCAGGGTTCGGGCGGCCATTACTCCTGGCACGGCGCAGCCGCCGGAAATACCACCGCTGATTATCAAGGCCAGTACAGAGTTACCATGCAGTCCAAAGGCCCGTAAAACCCGGTCCAGGATAAAGGCCATCCGGGCCAGATAACCGCTGTCCTCCAGAAGAGCGATAGCGAAGAACATGCAGAAAATCAGAGGCACGAATCCCAGAACTCCGCCCACGCCGTCAATAATACCGGACACTATGAGGGATTGAAGCAAACCCGGAGGAAAGAAAGTCTGCACCGTTCGCCCCAGCCAATCGAAAAAGTATTCAAGCCAGGTCACCGGAGCTTCGCTGATCCAGAAGACGAGCTGGTAGATTAGGTAAATAACCAGGAAAAGTATGACAGGACCCATAAGGCGGTTAAGAATTACTTTATCCGTGGTGTCTGAGATAGTCCGGCGGGTTTGAAGTACGCTGGTTACGGTCTGTTTTGTCAGTGAAGTAATGAAACCGTATCTATAGTCGGCGATGACTCCTTCGGGCTCGTCGTCCAGCGTGGCCCTTATGTGCTGGGATACTTCGGTGACCTTCTTGATGATTTCAGGGCCGACCTGATTGTCGGAATGCACCAGTTTCAGAATCTGGCTGTCACCTTCCAGGGCCTTGATAGCCAGCCAACGGGGTGGATACTTATCTGTCTGAAAATTACCCTCAAAAAACAATGCCGCGATTTCTTCAATCTTTTTATCCAAGTCGGGGCCATAGCTTATGTTGTAAGGTTTCCAAGTCTCATTTTTTTCAGCTATTTCAAACGCCACTTGCATGAGCTTTTCGATGCCTTTATTTGTTCTGGCTACCGTAGGAATCACCTGGATACCTAAAAGCCGGCTCAGCTTTTCATGATCGATTTTCAGCCCCCGATGTTCGGCAACGTCGATCATATTTAAGGCCAGCACTAAAGGAACTCCGATTTCCATGAGCTGCAGTCCGAGATAAAGGTTGCGCTCCAGATTCGCCGCGTCAATCACCCCCACGACCAGGTCTGGCCGTTCATCTAATATGTAATTGCGGGCTACTAACTCTTCAGGTGAATAAGCAGTTAATGAATAGGTTCCGGGTAGATCAATCACATGGATTTTTTGATGGTTTCGGGTTATGACCCCGACCTTTTTCGCCACCGTGATGCCAGGAAAGTTCCCCACATGAGCCCTGGCCCCTGTGAGCTGATTAAAAAGGCTGGATTTTCCGGCGTTGGGATTGCCAGCCAGCACGATTTTTAGTGTGTCTGGTTTTTTTCTCTCGCCCACATCCACGTGAATATAATCAGCCTCATTGTTCCTGAGGCTCAAATTGTTGCCTCTGACTTTGATATTGACCGGGTCATACAGTGGAGCCCGGCCCTGGATTTCGATTTCAGTGCCGGGTACAAGTCCCATATCTCTGAGCCGGCGGTTCATAACGCCCTTGGCCTTGATCTTGGCGATATTCCCTTTTTCACCCACCCGCATATTACGTAATGTTTTGACTGCCATTTAAATTACCCTGTTATTTATGTGATCGGCCGTTCTTGTTTTAATTGAAAATCAATTGCAATAATATATTTAAAAATTACCCGGCCAAAAATACCGGGTTTAAAAAGTCCCTGCCGCTTTATTTTGTCAAGAGTTATTCATCCTGTTTAAACTTTTTGATCCTGAAGATCGGGATAGGGTATCCATCCCGCTTATTTCCTGAATGCCGCAATCTTGAGCGGAGCAATTACCGCAGGCCGAAGCTCCCTGACTCTTTAAACTACGCATAAAACGGCGGATAACATAAAAAAACGCGATGGCCACAATAAAGACCACAATAACGGCTTGCCACATCTAATTATTCCTTTTTCTTAACCTGACGTTTGGTTGAGGCAGTTTTAGGCTGTTTGCTTGGGGAGACCAGAATTTTTTCACTGATTCCTTTTCCCAAAGCCAGCCGCGAATCCCGGCATGAAACCAATACCGGTCCCCCGTTACGATTCAATACCTCAATCTCTACTCCCCGGGTAAGCCCCATGTCATTAAGGCGTCGTTCTATCTCATTGCCTCCCACATGACCGGCGATGGTCACTTGCTCACCTGGCTCAGCCTGTGCGAGAGGTACAGCCGTGCCTCGTTCTCTGCCGCAGCGGGAGCAGAGGCCGTAAATTTCCATCCGGTGTTTGAGGGGAATGAAACCCTTTTCGCGGGCGAGTTTTGTCTGTAGTTCCTCCATTTCAGGGCTGATGAACTCCTCGAGCCGGCCACAGCGGGTACAAATGAGGTGGTCGTGATGATCGCCCAGGTGCTGATGTTCATAGCAGGTTTCTCGATCACTGAATTCCTTTCTTTGGGCGAACCCATATTTACAAAAAATATCAAGTGCTTCCTGTATTATTCCCGTGTCAAAGTTCAATCCGGCTCTTCTCAGACGCTTTCTGAGATCGGCGGGTGTTTGATGGGCCTCTGTAGCTAAAAAGGTGTCCAGAATGGCCAGGATGTCTTTTGTTCTTTTGTAGCCTGCTTGAGAGAGGATTCGTCTCAGTTCTTTTTTTTCTTGTTGATGAATACCAGACATTAAAGCGCACCCGTGACTTCAATTGAGAATCAATTACAATAATATCAGACTATGTTTTTTTGTCAACACCTATCGTGGCGCAATCCGAGCAAAGACCAAACACTTCCAGCCGGTGGCCTTCGATGGCAAAATCGAACTTTTCCCCAACCTCTTTCTCGATTTCTGAGATTCTTTTATCGTAAAACTCTATTATTTTACGACACTTACTACAACGGAGATGACAATGGTGTTCACTTCCATATGCACGCTCATAATGCATATGACCGTCTTCGTGGAAAACCTCATCAATTAAACCGGCTTCGATCAGAAGCGGAATAGTGCGGTAAATAGAAGCCTTTGAAACACCGGTCTTTTCCTTCATTCTTAAATACAGTTCGTCCACGTCGAAGTGGTCAGGTTTGGAAAAAATGGCCTCGATAATGGCCTCGCGTTCAGGCGTATTACGCATCCCGCGTTTTTTTAGGAGTTCCCTGAGGATTTGAATTTCGTCCTTCATGGACACCTCGTCAATCTTTTTTTTTAGAGCGATTGCCCCTTCCAAATATTTTCCTTTTTCAATTAGAGAGACCGCTCTGCGGTTAAGTAATACATCAACAAATTGAAAAGGAATGTATTTACGAGAATCGTTATTATAGTAATTGCCAGAATTAAGTTTCGTTTGATTACTAAGGCAAACTAAGGCTCTAACAACGACTGCCATGATGTAAAAAACGGCAATTACATGATGTTTTGGCGTTTGCCGTAAGGCGGCTTACGAGAATGGCCGAAATTAAATTTACTCCTACCTTAAGGCCACACGGAACATGTTTATGACAAACGCTCTAATAAAGGGTTACAGGAATGGCGTAAATATGTCAAGCAAGGCCGTGCGTATATGTTAGTTCTATCTCACAGCCCCATAATCTGCCGCTTTTGTGTCAGAAAACTGGAGAAGTGGGAGGAAATTACATAAATCCGGCCGGACTTAGAACCGGTTAACTGGCTTTGTATTAAGAATGACGGCTTAAAGTTGTGCCGCGATTTGAGTCACGGCCTTTGCGAAGTTCGATTTCGGATCTTCCAGGACATAAGGCCGTCCATTGTCTGAGGCAGGGACTACACCCGGATCGATCGGCACGGCCCCAAGGAAATCAATATTCATGGTCTCCGCCAGAATGCGGCCGCCTCCTTTGCCAAAAAGGTCAGTGGGGCGTCCGCAGTGGGGGCAGATAAAGCCGCTCATGTTTTCCACTAAACCTGCCACGGTGATATTGAGTTTTTCCAGAAAATGAATCGATTTTCGGACATCGGCCAGTGAAACTTCCTGAGGTGTGGTGACCACTATGGCCCTGGCTGAAGGGATTGTTCGAGCCACGGCCAGGGGTTCGTCGCCTGTGCCCGGTGGGCTGTCTATTATGAGAAAATCCATCGGAACCCAGGAAACATCAGAGATAAACTGCCTGATCGCGTTAAGTTTTTTCGGGCCGCGCCAGATGACCGCGTCATCACGATCTTGGAGCATACTGTCTATAGAGATCACGGAAAGATTCTCGCTCCAGGTCTGAGGCACAATCCTGCGATCCGGCGCGATTTCCATCTGGCTGGAGAGCCCGAGCATGCGAGGCACGCTAGGACCATGCAGGTCAACGTCCAATATCCCGCCTTTGAGTCCGTTTTGAGTGAGGCAGACCGCCAGATTCACCGCCAGACAGGATTTACCGACTCCACCTTTGCCGCTCATGACCAGGTATTTCTTTTTGATCTGGGATAATGTGGCCCTGATAACCACATCCTGCTGTCTTTTAGCTTCTGACCGATCCGGTTTATTCTTCTGCTCGTTCATAGTTACCTCTGTGTTTTTAAGTTTCACTTACCATGGCCAGCGCTTTATCCAAAATTTTCAGGCTCGCAGAATCGAGTATATAATCCGGCCACTGAGCAGGCGGGACAAAACGAACTTCAGACGCATCCGATCCCGGGCAAGGCTGGCCTTCCCTGGCATAGCAGAGGTAGTCGAGGATAACGTAATGATATTGCACTTTACCTTCCGGGTCATGGAAGATTCGTTCTATGATCTCGACCAGCGGCCCCACTTCCACAGACAGACCAATCTCCTCAGCCATCTCTCGAGCAAGACCCTGAGTCAAGGTTTCACCAACTTTGACCGCTCCTCCAGGGATGGACCATCTTCCGAAACCCGGTTCTTTGGCTCGCTTGACAAGAAGCAGGGAATCATCTCTAAAAAGAAGACCCCCCACGGCGATAATCGGCCTGGGTGGATAAGTGCGGCTCATTTTAAATTCTACCCCCACTCATTCTATCGAGACATCCGATCAGTCAGTCAAGATTGCGACTGCGAAAATATTACATGAAATGCAGATTGAAAGCTCTAGACGGTCTGGTTTGTTTTTTCCATGTATCCTTCACGCTCGAGGGCCGCTTTCAAAGCCTTATCCCAGCTTCTCGGAGTATCTCCGGTTAATTTTCTGTATTTCGTGATATCGAGCACGGAACAAAACGGTCTAACAGCCGGCCGGGCAAACTCCTGAGTTGTGACCGGTTTAATAGGGACCTCCTCGAATCCGGCCATATCCAACGCGCATCGAGCCAGATTAAACCAGGTGGTTTGGCCGGAGTTGACCAGGTGGAAGGTGCCCCTTGCGTCAGCTTCTATTAATTTCGTCAGACCTTGGCTTATATCCAGGCTGTAGGTTGGACATCCCGTCTGATCATTGACCACCCGGAGGTCTTTTCTATCCTGTGCAAGTTTTATCATTGTCCGAATAAAGTCATGGCCTTGATGCCCGAAAACCCAGGCGGTTCGGACAATGAGCCAGTCCCCAGCCTCGGATCGAACCGCCTCCTCACCAGCCAGCTTGGTTCGGCCGTAAACGGAAAGCGGATTTGGCGAATCGTCCTCCCGGTAAGGCCGGTCAAGGGTTCCATCAAAAATGAAGTCCGTACTCAGGTGTACCAGCAGCGCTCCGTGCTCACGCGCGGCTCGAGCTAACATTCCGGGAGCTTCAGAATTAAGTTTTTCGGCTTCATCCCGTGCGGATTCACAGCCGTCAACATTTGTATATCCCGTGGCATTGATAACCACACCCCCCTGAAACCTCTTGAATGTTTCATTCACCTGGTCCGGGCGGGTTACATCACACTCCGGCATGTCCAGCCCAATTGGATTTTTATCGGCCAGAACTTCCATCAGGGCTGAACCAATCAGGCCTTGAGCGCCGAGTATCAGAATCGGATTTGTATTGGTCATTTATCTTCCTTTTGTGCTGTCGCTTAAGCCAGCTTTGCGCTCCCGTATTATTTGCGACCCCAAAGGTCTTGTCAATCTTTCTTGAGACTTTACCTCTTTTTCAGTCCGTGTTATGAAATACATTGGTTATCATAGAAGTTCAAGATAAGTTTAACCTGCAGGGGAAAGATGAAAATCAAGGAAATCACCAGCTTTAAAAATCCAATCTTCAAGACATTATCGCTTATATCAACCGGGCGCGGTGTAAAAAAACAGAAGCTTACCCTGATTTCCGGCCCAAAACAGGTTAAGGAAGTTTTACGTGATTTTACCTCAAAATGCGAAGGACTACTTTACTCAGGCAGGGAGGAGCCCGGGGTTGAGGCGCCTGAAGGTGTAACCCTTTATCGGCTCAGTCCGGAACTCTTCAAACGTCTTGATCTGTACGGAACCGGGTCTCCTCTTTTGCTGGTTCGTATTGATCCGCTTATTGAGTGGGATGAAAAAAACTGGCCGGCTGGATGTACCTTATTCATTCCTTTTCAAGACCCGAGCAACGTGGGGGCGGTTATCAGAACGGCGGCGGCTTTCGGCGCGGCAAGAGCGGTAATTCTTAAGGAATCCGCCAACCCATTTCACCACCGTTCGGCCAGAGTGGCGGGATCAGCCATCTTCAGGATACCCTTATTCCATGGGCCTTCAATAAATGATCTCGCTCGAGTTACAGGCAAGATTCTTGTTCTCAACCAGGATCGGGGTAAAATTCTGTCAAATTATCGTTTCCCCAGAGTTTTTGGATTGGTTCCCGGCTTGGAAGGTCCGGGACTGCCTGATAACCTGAATAAGCTGGAGGCTTTACGTATTCCCATGGCGCCGGCGGTCGAATCTCTCAACGTGACCGTGGCCGCTGGCATTGCTTTGTATGAGTGGCGGCGAGGAAGGGGAAGAAAGAATAAAAAACAGCATTGAGCTTGAAACTTTGCTACGAGACCTCTGCAAAACCAGTAATCTTGTTGAAATCGCGGAAGGCGAAAATTTAACCCGCAGGAATATGTTAAATATTTCGAGGACTTAAATTTGAGCCTGACATATGCCGTTGCAGCGTGAACGAAGCGGCGCTCATGAGGTCAGCTAAAGGACGATGTTTTGCAGAGGTCTCGCTACAGATCTTTTTTCCGTCTTTAAGTTCCTTCCGGGGATTTAAGAAAGAGCCGGTGGTATTCTTCTTCGTTGAGGTGCTTTTTCAACAGCCGGCTGATTAGCAGGAAAAGCTCCTCAATCTCACCATCTTCGAGCCGTTTCCGCATAACGTCCATGAAATCATCGTCTGAAAATTTCTGAAGGTATACAATTAGCGAGGCTTCATCGGTTTCTCGATCGAACCCGAAGCCTACCATCCCTTTATACTTATCTATGAAATAATGGCTGTAAAGAGACATGTCTTTTAATTCACTTAACCAGAACTAACCGTACGTCCATGACATTGGTCAGAGTAGGACCGGTGATCACATGGTCGTCCAATTTTTTAAAAAACGGATAAGAGTTGTGTTCAATAAGGTGTTTTTGAGGTGAAAGACCCAATTCCATAGCTCTGGAAGAGGTGTTTTTATCCGCCATGGCTCCGGCAACATCGGTCGGCCCATCTGTGCCATCAGTGCCTGCTGAAAAGATCAGCACGTCTTCCAACTCATCCATATCCATGGATGCGGTCAGCACAAATTCCTGATTACGGCCCCCCTTGCCTTGCCCTGTAAGGGTAACGGTTGTCTCTCCGCCAGAAATGAGACAAGCCGGAGCTTTGACCGGATGGTTCGTTGCTTTGATTTCACGCGCCAGAGCCACATGAACCTGGGCTACAACCTGTGTCTCTCCTTCGATGCTTGAAGAAAGGAGCAGGGGTCTGTAACCCAAAGATTTGGCCTTGGCCTCGGCGGCGATTAGAGAAAGATAATTGGATCCGATAATGAGGTTTGTGACCTTGTTAAAAGCGGGGTCGTTTTCTTTTGGGGTTTCAGGAACTTGGCCGGTTAATCCTTTCTTGAGATGATTTCTGACAGAGGATGAGACTTTTTTCATAAGCTTGTATCGGGCCAGGATTAAGGCCATATCCTCAAAAGAGGAATGGTCAGGCACAAAAGGTCCCGAGGCGATGGTGTCCATATCGTCACCAACCACATCGGAGAGCATTAAATTAATAACAGTGGCTGGGGCGGCCGCCCTGGCCAACTGGCCTCCTTTGGTCAGAGAGAGGTGTTTTCGCACGGTGTTGATTTCATGAATATTGGCCCCGCATCCAAGGAGCAGTCTGGTAACATCCTGTATTTCCGAAAGTTTAAGGTTAGCGATCGGCAGGGGCAGCAAAGCGGAACCACCGCCGGATATTAATGAAAAGACTAAATCCTTGGAACCGGCGCCCTCGAGCAGCGTTTTGATCTTATCGGCCGCCTTTAGGCCGTTTTGATCCGGGACCGGGTGGGCCGCCTCTTTGACCGTAGTATACTTCAGGTCCAAAGCATGCCCTTTCTTAACAGAGATTATTCCCTCGGTGATCCGGTTGCCAAGAATTTGTTCCAAAGCTTTGGCCATAGGTGCGGTGGCTTTACCTGCACCGACGATAAAGATCCGTTCCACACGATTCAGGTTGACGGTCTTTATCACCCTGTTACCCTGACGCACTTTAATGCTGTTTTCCTCCATGGAAACAGCCTGTTTTACTGCCAGGGATGGGTCAGCCGCTTTTAGGGCGGCTTTGAAGATGGCCATTGCATCGTTTTTTAGTTTTCTATTTATCTTGGTTTTTGCGCTCACCTTGCTCTCCTTTTTGGACTAGGATGGCGAAAATTTTATCAAGGCGTTCTCGCTTTAATCCTTCTATTATAAAGCATAACATCTTAAACATAAAGCCTTTTTTTCTAATAACGATGACAGGGGCGAATAAAATGACTCACCTTTTCACTAGAAAAATTAGAGCGGCCTTGTCAAAAAGCACATTGTTTTTAACAGCATTAAAAATAAAACAGACCGCTTTTCACGGAGGCTGGTCAGGTGAACGTTCAGAAATTAATAAATCGGGGTGCGGTTCTTTAGCAAATCCTCTCAAGTCAGTATAGACATCAGTTCATACCCCCTTCCCGGTGGGGAAGGGGGGCTACAAACCTCCTAGATCGGGTTCGCGGAGAGTATCTTATCTATTAAATTCTCATAGTGGAAATCGGTATCCCCACAGATATATTCGCATGATTTGGCTTTTCGGTAAAAAAGTCCGATATCGCCTTCACGAGTTGTTCCGATACCGCCATGAATCTGAACGGCCCTTTCACTGACGAATTTGTAATTCTCGTTCAAGCAGGCCTTTAGGGCGGAGGCTTCTGCGGTAAAGTCCTCTCCCTCATCAACCATACAGGCAACCCGATACAGGTAATTATAACTTGTATCATAGGCTAAAAGCATATTGGCCATATAATGCTGGATAACCTGAAATCCTCCAATAGGCTTCCCGTATTGCTCTCTTTGCTTGGCGTAATCAATGGTTATATCAATACAGGCCTTGCAGCTTCCAACCATCTCCGCCGCTTTAGCCACAGCCGCTTTGGCGTTGATTTTTTCTAGTATTTCCAAACCGTTGCCAGGTGAGCCGATGATATTTTCCTTAGCGACGCGAACGTCCTTGAAAATAACCTCGCAAGTATTGTCCTTGCCTATAGTCGGTATCTTAGTAATCGTTATACCGGTATCTTTAGCGTCAACCAGAAGTAGACTGAGCCCCTTGTCTTTGATGTTAGCCGCTACAATGAGCTTATCGCTGATGTTGGCGTCCATGACGAACATCTTGGTTCCGTTAAGAATATACCGATCTCCATCCGCTTCCGCCGGCATCTTGATACCCGAAGACAGGTAGCTGCCATCTTCCTCATACTGGGCCAGGGCCATGATCAGGCTGCCTTCGGCGATCTGCCCCAAAAGCTCTTTTTTCTGTTCTTCGCTGCCTCCTTCCAGGATGATGGAACCGCATTGGATCACTGTGGAGAAAAGAGGATTTGGAAACACGGCTTTACCAATTTCTTCCTGGATAATAATCATGTCAATGAACTGTCCTTCGTAGCCTTCATATTCTTCAGGAAATAAAAGGCCCAGCCAGCCGAGTTCAGCCATTTTTTGCCACAATTCAGGCGAATAACCCTCGGCAGTTTCTTCCAGTTCCTTTACCCGGTCGTAAGGACATTCATTCGCCAAAAATCTCGAAACTGTGTCTCTCAGCATGTCTTGTTCTGATGTAAAATCAAGATTCACGGGGTTTCCTCCTTTTTTAATTGAATCGTGGCAGGCCGCATCCGACCCAAGCGATGATGTTGCGCTGAATTTCAGAAGAACCGGCCGCGATATTTGATCCAGGGGACATCTGATAGCCGTCAATCATGACACCGTTTAAATGAGCCCATTTTGAGTGTTCAACCTGTCCGTATAGTCCCATGATTTCCGTGGCAAAGTTGGCTACTTGCTGACGCAGTTCCGTGCCAAACACCTTTCCTTCGGAGGCGGCAGCGGCTGAAAATGTCAGGCTTCCTTTTTCCTGCAGCCAGGCGGTTTTATAGGCCAGGGCGCGCCCGGTTTCGATGCCAATGTAGAGTTTGGCCAGCTTTTGCCTAACAATCTGGTTTTCAATGAGAGCTTTGCCGTCGCGTTTTGTGGTCTGCACGTATTTCAAAAGTTCTTCAAAAGACCGTCTCGCTTCAGCAAAGGAGCCCACACCGGATCTTTCAAAGTTCATGGTCGCCCGGGTTAATTTCCAGCCTTCGTTTTCCGGCCCTATCCTCTCTTCAACCGGAACCTTGACATCCGTAAAATAAATCTCGTTGTAAATATGCACTCCGTTCATGTACTCAATCGGCCTGACCTCTATACCAGGCGTATTCATTTCTATGTTGAACACTGAAAGCCCGGAGCTTCTTTTTTGGGAGGGGTTTGTTCTCGCCAGAAGGAATATGTGGTCAGCCCGGTGAGCCGCGGTCGTCCACACTTTCTGGCCGTTGATAACATAATGGTCACCTTCTTTGATGGCCACGGTTTTTAAGGAGGCCAGGTCGGACCCGGCGTTCGGTTCGCTCCAGCCCTGACAATACTGCACTTCACCTTTGGCAATAGGAGGCAGCAATCTTTCCTTCTGTTCGTCCGTGGCGTACAGCATCAGCGTGGGCGCAAACATCTTGACCCCAAAACCGTCCAGCCCGGGGGCGCGATAGTAAGATTGGACCTCGCTGAAAATCAACTGCTCGATGACGGGCGCTTCCCGACCGCCATATTCCTTGGGCCAGGCCATGGTAAGCCAGCCTTTTTCCGCCAGCTTTTTTTTCATGGATTTGTGAAATTCCCAGCCTTCGTCCGATCCGTACATCGCTTCCAACGGGCTTCGATTTTGGTAATCGAGTGGAGCGTTCTCCATCTCGCGCTTAAAAAAATCCTCAAATTCCTGTTTTAGAGCCTGTTGTTCCTCAGATAGTTTAAAATCCATAACTTCCTCTCCTTTGATATCTGTTCTTGTTCTGAAGAGATGATATTGTCTCACAAATAGTTAACTATAAATAAACAACTTTAAAATACAGGTATTTGGTTAAGTAGCGAGGAACACCATAGCATATTTGCGCAAAAAGGGGCAATCAAATCTTTCCTAATAGCAGCTAGAAAATCTATTATAAAGGTTTATGGTAAAGATAGATTTTACTCGTTCCCAAGCTCCAGCTTGGGAACCAGAGGAAAGGGTGGGTTTGGTCGTTAAATATCATCAACTAATTTGGAGATGAACCGTTTTTTTATTGTATATTGTTGTTTTTTACTCAGTTTAATCGTCAAAATATGTTTTCCTGGATTCCCGCTTTCGCGGGAATGACCATTTCTTATTATTGCTATTCAGGACTCCACCTCTAGAAAAAAGCGTCTAAAAAGAATATTATTTTGGCGATATCTATAAATTCATGATCAATTTTCTTACGTCGGGCGGCTTGCCTTTACGAATAGTCCGGGGAGGAGGTCAAAAGCTGAGAATAAAGAGTAATCACAAGGATGTTTTTTTATCTTTTATTGAAATGGATCGGCACCATTTTTTTTCTTGACAGTCTATTTATAAATACGTAGTATCGATCAAACGCTCGATCAATAATAATTCAACTAACTACGAAATGCTGTACTTTTAAGCCCAGTCGAGGATTTCGATGGATAGAAGTATTAGAACTTTCAGCAAAAATTCAGACTTAATTCAAAAGCGCCGTAAATTTATCAAGCAGAAGTCCCTGGAGCTATTCATGGAAAAAGGGTATTCAGAAACGACCATTCGTGAAATAGCGGCCGCCTGCCATATGAGTGTTGGGACCTTGTATCACTATATCGGTTCCAAGGAAGATATTCTTCTATTGATGAGTAATGACGCCAAGGCATTTCTCAAGGAATTCGCTGCCAGCTTTATCGATGTTTCGGATTATTCAACCGTGACCGACAAACTGCGAGCGGCTCTTAAAAAATACATCGAAAGTATTGACGAGATCCAAAATACCATTGTTTTCTGGTACCAGGCTGGAAAGCATTTATACGTGACGGGATTATTTGAAAATATTTTTTCAGTCGAAGAATTTTCTGTTCAGATTATAGAAGAAATATTGACCGAAGGATGCCAAGGTGGTGAATTTAGAGTAAATAATATAAATCTGGCCGCTAATAACATTATTTTGTTATGCGACCAATGGGCTTTCAGACGCTGGTATCTGCGAAAGCGGTATATCCTGGAAGAATTCATAGAAAATCAAACGGAATTAATCCTTAATTCTTTATGCTGGAAACAGGAAAATGTTTTGGCCAAGGCTGATTTAGGAAGCTGAAGAAAAATCTAAAGCCGTTAGGGAGAGGAGGGCACAATGCAAAAAAAAGATATTTCTAAGCATGCTAGCCGGGGTATTGGTCCTTTTTTTATTTTCCCTTCCTACGCGGTCCTGGCCAGATCCAGTGATACGGTCAGGCTAAGGTATGTATTCTGATCCTTATGCGGGACTGGATCGACTATACCTGGATCCCAAGCGGAAATTGAGGTAGATCGCGGGACTCCAAAACTCAAATTTAAAAGAAGATCAGTTTTTTTAAGTACAAGGGTTTCCCTTAGAGTTTATAAAAGGTTGACAGGGCTGCCGCTGATTAGCTCCTATCCTGAAATAGAGTTCTATAATAAAATCGGTGTAAACCCTGCCCTAAAAGTAAACCCATATCACATATCTAAGGAGGTTAGCATGAATCCAGAGATTGAAGAGAAGTTTGGCCCGAGAAAATTGGAAGACATGTGGAGCCATGTTCTTTCCTATCATCCTTTTAAACCGGTCTTGGATCGAGCCGAAGGGATCTACCTCTATGATACCGATGGAAATCGTTACATCGACGTATCCGGAGGTCCAATAGCCATTAACCTGGGACACGGAGACAAGAGGATTAACGAGGCCATAGCCAAGCAACTTGAAAAGTTCGCGTATTGCCATCCGATGCTTTCCAGCCAGCCTCGGGCGGAGTTATGCGAGAGAATTAGCCAAATTACGCCCTGGGATTTGAATACGGTCTTTCCTGTCTCGGGTGGATCTTTGGCGGTTGAGACGGCCATTAAACTAGCCCGCCAGTATCATACTGAAACAGGGAATGATCAAAAATACAAAATCATCACCTGCCACGAAAGCTATCATGGCATGACGCTGGGGGCGCTTTCAGCAGCCGGTGGTCCTGGATCCCAAAGCAAATTTATGCCTTATATGCATCCCTGGCCTCACATTCATCAGCCTAGCTCTCGCCCCCCTGCAGGTATGAGTACCGAAGAATACGCAGGATTTTGCAATTATGAGTTGGAGGAAGCCATCCATTACGCTGGCGAGCGGCACGTGGCGGCCTTCATGGCCACACCGGTAAGCGCTGGGGAGGATTACGGATTTGTGGCTCCCAAGGAATATTGGCAGAAGGTAAGGGAGATCTGCGATAAGTACAATATACTTTTCATCGCGGATGAAGTTGTGACGGGCTTCGGCCGGACCGGCAAGTGGTTTTGCATGGAGCACTTTGATGTAAAACCCGATATTATGATCACGGGAAAGGGGATAACCAGCCTGTACGCGCCCATGGGAGCAGTGATCGTCAGTGATAAGGTCAATGAACCGTTTGCCAAAGGCGCTGCCTTTGTGCACGGCTTTACCAATCAGGGACATCCGATAGCCTGTGCTGCCGCTAAAGCTGTTATTGATATCATAGAGGAAGATGGTTTAATCGAGAACAGCGCTGAAGTCGGGTCGTACTTGCACTCACAAGCAGAGCGTTTGCTGAAGCATCCCATCATTGCAGGAAAACGGGGCATCGGGATGTTAATGCCTCTTGAGCTGGTCATGAATAAAGAGACTATGGAATTCTTTCCTCAAGGTGCGCAGGCAGAGCAGAAATTGCAGATCCTTGCATTAAAAAATGGCCTTGTTTTATATTCCACTTTATATGGTCCCCGCAGACCGGCCGCCCATAAACGCGGTTTGCCTGTCTTTGTATTTCCACAGATTTGTATCACCAGCGAACAGGTGGATGATATGCTGGATCGCCTTGACACCACCTTGACTGAATTTGAAGCTGAAGTGGGCGTCTGAGCGGATAGACCAGACAGAGAATCCATAAAACGTCATATTTGAGGCCTTTGCAAAACCAGTAATTATATTGAAATCACGGAGGGTGAAGGTTTAACCCGCAGGAATATTGCTAATATTTCGAGGACTTAAATTTGAACCTGACATATGCCGCTGCAGCGTCAGCGAAGCGGTGCACATGAGGTCAGCTAAAGGACGAAGTTTTGCATAGATCTCATATAAAGAATCAGTCTATGAGTTCTAATCTTGAACAGGAGTTTCAAACGTTAAAAGACCGGGGAATTTTGGCCAGTCCCTACCGGGCGGGTCGATCCATGACCATCAGCCGTCATGGAATCGTCGCGTCATCCCATATGCTTGCTTCCCTGGCCGGGCTAGATATTCTGCGAAGCGGCGGCGGCGCTATGGATGCCGCCGTCGCCACCGCCGCGACCCTGGCCGTTGTCGAACCGATGATGACAGGCCTGGGGGGCGATGTTTTCTTTCTTTATTATGAGGCCTCAACCGGGAAGGTACACGGTCTTAATGGGAGCGGGCGTTCCCCCCGGGGCCTGTTAAGGGAATACTTTCGATCCAGGGAAAAGGACAAAATCGATTTCAATGGCTGGGAAGCCGTGACCGTTCCCGGAGCGGTGGACGCCTGGACTACCGGGATTTCCCGGTTTGGCTCCAGAAACATGGCCGAAGTTTTGGCTCCGGCGATACGTTACGCTGAAGAGGGGTTTCCAGTCACAGAGCATGTGGGCCGTGTCTGGAAGATGTTTGCCCGTTTCCTGGAGTCAGATTCATGGGCTAAACAGACTTACCTGGTCAATGGCAAAGCGCCGTTTGTGGGAAGCATTTTTAAAAGTCCTAATCTGGCTTCATCACTCAGGCAGATTGCGTCGGACGGGCGGGACGTTTTTTATCAGGGGCCGATTGCCGGGGAGATCGTCCGCTGCGCTGAAGAATCGGGCGGTTTTTTTACCATGGAGGATTTTGCCGAGCACACTTCCACCTGGGTTGAGCCGATCAGTCTGAATTACCGTGGTTATGATGTTTATCAGATGCCTCCTAATGGGCAAGGCATTGGCGTTTTATTCATGCTGGGCCTGCTAGAAGGCTATGATATCGCTTCCATGAAACACAACTCACCCGAGTATCTTCACCTGCTCATTGAGGCAAAAAAGCTGGCTTATGCCGACCTGGGCAGGTGGGTGGCCGACCCTGAGAATAACAGGCTCCCTATAGAAGGGCTGCTTTCCAAAGAATACGCAGCCTCACGCCGACAGATGATCGATCCTAAAAAGGCGGTCTCTCAAGTGGAACCCGGATTACCGGCTGGCAGTGATACAGTATACCTCACAGCCATTGACGCGGAAGGAAACGCGGCTTCTTTTATAAACTCTATCTTTCATCCTTTTGGGGCCAAAATCGTGGGAGGGCAAACCGGGATTCTTTTACAAAACCGGGGTGCCGGCTTTACACTCGAATCAGGACATCTAAATGAGTATGAACCTGGTAAACGTCCCTTTCATACCATCATCCCAGGGATGGTTTTACAAAATGGCAAGCTTTATCTCTCATATGGCCTCATGGGCGTTGAACCATCTTGATTTCGGCCTGACGATCCAGGAAGCCATTGATGCCCCCCGGTTCAATCACTTAAGTGGAAACGACGTCAGGCTCGAACACGGTATCGCTTTTGATACCTGCAAAACACTGAAAAAAATGGGTCATAATGTTATTTTGAGTCCTGGTGATTTTTTCGGAGGATCTCAGGCCGTCCTCGTTGATCCTTCCACCGGTACTTTTTTCGGGGCCTCTGATCCTCGAAAAGACGGCGCGGCGCTAGGCTACTAACCAGCTTCTTAAACAGGATCTTTTCTGGTTCCCAGGATTTATTTCGGGGGCTATAATTTTTTTGCTCCCTGTAACGCGGAAGCGGATCAATCCCGGCAAGTACGTTCCCACCCTGAAATTTGTGGACGCAGGAAAATCCACTTACAATGTCACAAGCTGCGCTCAAGGTTTTTATAAAGCGATACTCGAAAAAAATTAAAGTTATGCTTCAGTTTGTCCGATAAGAAAAACAGAAGTTAATCCGGCCGTTGAATTCAAAAGCTGACCAGGTCCTACTCATCATATGCGCTCCCTCCAGCGTGGAAACCATAAAATAACTATGAACCAAGGGTCTTATGTGTGTAGCCACAAATCTTTAAACGAAAATTACATCCGGCTTGACCGGGAGAATTCTGGCGAACCTCCTGGAGTTACGGATAAAAATCGAAAATACAAAAGCGTGGATCAAAGGGGATACGATTTTTCCAATTTTATCGGCTCTTCCGCTTCTATGAAAAAAGTTTTCGAGATTATCGAGAAGGTAGCAGAGACTAAAACTACGGTGCTTATTTCCGGCCAAAGCGGCACAGGCAAGGAAATGGTCGCCCGGTCAATTCATTCTAACAGTTCACGGCGGCGCGAGCCATTTGTGGCTATCAACTGCGGAGCGATACCGGCAAGTTTGCTGGAGAGCGAATTGTTCGGACACGGCAGAGGCGCCTTCTCAGGGGCGAATCGGATCAAAAAGGGTTTGTTTGAAGAGGCTGAAAAAGGGACTCTTTTTCTGGACGAAGTCAGTGAGCTGCCTTTGGGTTTGCAGGTTAAAATACTCAGGGCTGTTCAGGAAAAAGAGATTCGCCGGCTTGGAGAAGGCGCCAGCCGGCAGGTTGATTTACGTATCATAGCCGCGACGAATAAATCTTTGGATGCTGAAGTCAAGGCCGGCCGTTTCAGGGAAGATCTTTTCTATCGGCTCAACGTCATCCGCCTCCCCTTGCCTTCACTGCGGGAAAGGATTGAGGATATTCCGCTTCTTGCCCGGCATTTTTTGAATCAGACCGTGGCCAGAAATAAATTGGGTCCCAAACAGTTTTCATCTGACTGCATGCGGGCTCTAACTAATTACCACTGGCCGGGTAACGTGCGCGAGTTGATCAACATTATTGAACAGGCAGCCATTTTGTCTGAGGGGTCAATCATTACAACGTCCGACCTGCCTTTTGGCTCAACCCCGATTCCTGAAAATGATATTTTTGTGGCTATCCCGGAGGATCGTCTTGATCTGAAGACCACGCTAAAGAAGGTGACCGCACTGACAGAAAAAATTCTTATCAAACGCATCCTTGAACAGACCGGTCAAAACCGAACCCGCGCGGCTAAACGTCTCGGTATTAGCCGCCGCGCTCTCATAACCAAGCTTCAAAATTATAATCTGGTGTTAGAGCCGTCGAACGGGAAGGGCGTGAGATAAAGATAGATTTTTAAAGGGAAGTTCGGAAGATCCTTTTAAGGCCTCTCAGTCTTCCAGCTAACTTTTCTTTTTGAAGTACGTGTGAGATGTCTGTGCCGCGATAATATTTTCTTCGAGGTGCTTGAAATTCTGCATGTCAGCGTTGACAACGTCCAGTCCGTGTTCGAGCACGTAGGCGTATGCTCGCTGAAACGGCGATAAGGGCGAGGCCATGAATGTCTTGTCGTATAAATGATTAAAAGCTTCCGGTTCATCGCTGCCCAGGACATACATGGGCGCCAGGTGCCTTACGGTTTTCATTCCGACAAGGCCGATCCCGGCTTCACGCGCTTGCTGAAGAAGCGGTTGAAGCTCAACCAGGACAGGTGAGTCCTCGACTAAATCCTTCTCTTCCCAGTCATACCAGCCAGCCGGGGTGATGCCAATCATCGCTATATCATACCACCCGGTCTCAATGGCCGCTTCCAGAACCTTCTGCGCGTTCTTGTGCGTGCTCAAGCCAAAATGACCGACCTTTCCGGCGGCTTTGGCCTTGAGAAAAGCGTTGTATATTTCTTCACAACTTGTCAGCGCCGGATTATCAACGCCCATCAGATAGTATACGTCGACATATTCGATCCCCAGGTCTTTGAGGCTCTCGTCCATCCATTTGGTCCAGTATTTAACGACCCGTCTGACCTGTTTTGCCGTGATCGCACCCTCCTGACTGGTTCTAAGGGCCACGGGCGCTTTGGAAGCGACCCAGATTTCATCACGGTGGACTTTCACGAAGGGGGCCAGCCGGCGTTCAGCTCCACGGTAAGCCACATTGGAGCCAACGTCGAAATGGTTGATTCCGGCTTCAAAGGCGCGATCAAGCAGTCGAACGCCTTTGCCGCCCGCCAAGGCGGCTCCGCCGCCGAAAACCAACCGGCTGGACATAAAATTTGTTCTGCCCAATTGGCGGTAAGTCATGGGCGGTTTTTCATGCCGGTGGATAACCGCATCAGTTTTGGCCGCGCTTTTTGCTTCAGACCTTGCAGCTGTTAACAGAGATTGTCCGCCGACCGCCGCAACAGCGGAAAGCTTTATAAAGTCCCGCCGGTTAATCAAAGGAGATTTCTCGTTTTTATTCATTGCCGTCTGCCTTAAACGCGGTTGTAGTAGTTTACGGTTGCCTGAGATGATAAAGCGATGACTCAGTTATACCCAATATATACCGGCAGGTCAATCAGGTTAATAGAGACCTCTGCAAAACTTCCGGTTTTGAACCCCGCTTCGCTGACGCTGCAGCGGCATGTGTCAGGCTCAAATTTAAGTCCTCGAAATATTAGAAGCCATCTCAAAAAAGTTTTTTTGCCCTAACTCATGAGCACCGCTTCGCTAACGCTGCAGCGGCATATGTCGTACGAAAATTTAAGTCCTCGAAATATTTAACATATTCCTGCGGGTTAAATTTTCTTTCTCCGCGATTTAGACCAAAACGCTAATTTTGAGATAGCTTCTAGTAATATTCCTGCGGGTTAAATTTTTGCCTTCCGCGATTTCAACAAAATTACTGGTTTTGCAGAGGTCTCTAATAAGGGATTTTTTTTAATTATGTTTTATCGGAAGTTATCCTTTGCTATAATAAC
>JAFDLS010000028.1 GCA_019306365.1 Deltaproteobacteria bacterium | reverse complement strand
CCTGAAATCCTGATTTCAACCCAGGCCATGAATCGCGGCGTTGAAGAATTGAAACCACACTTGACCGACGCGGATGTTTCGAAGAAAGGCGCCGTCGTTTTGGGAACTGTGAAAGGTGATCTCCATGACATTGGTAAAAATTTTGTCGGTCTGATGCTTGGCAGCAATGGCTTCAATGTTGTTGACTTGGGGGTCGACGTGTCCGCTGATGCCTTTATAAGCGCGGTGCGGGATCATAACGCCGATATCATCGCCCTGTCAGGACTGCTTACCACGACCACAACTTACTTTCCCGTTGTTATCAGGGCGCTTGAGGAAAGAATACGGCAAGGATCTGATCCTGGCCGGGAATATCGACAAAAGAGCGCTTATTAAAGGCAAGGAAGCCTTAAAAGAGGAGGTTATGTCCAAGGTGCCCTTCTTACTCGAAGGAGGGGGTTATTCCCCGAGTGTTGACCATCTGGTTCCACCTGACGTTACCTTGGAAAACTATCAGTACAACATCAACACGATGCGGGAAGTCGCAGGGCTGGAGAAGCTGTCATTCGAATAATAGACATAAGATAAATCGGAGGAAACTTGAAATGGCAAAGACGGTAAGATTGGTTGATTTAAGCCTGGAGATAAAGCAAGGGTTGGGAGGCATACCTGATGATTCGCCGGTCGTGAAGGCGTTAGGCGCTCAGATTCGATACACCAGCCATCAGGAGAGCGTCCCGCAGATGTTAAGAAGCTTTCCCGGGATCACGCCGGATGATCTGCCTGACGGCCTCGGATGGACTGAGGAACAGGTCACATTGAATACGCACACAGGCACCCATATGGATTCTCCCTGGCATTATTTCCCAACCAGTGAATGCAAAAAATCCAAAACCATTGACGAGGTGCCTTTGGAATATTGTTACAGCGACGGGGTTGTTCTGGATATGACTCACAAGAAACCCGGTGAAGTCATAACTGCCGCGGATATTCAGGAAGTTCTAGAAAGTATTAATTATTCCCTCAAACCTCTCGATATAGTTTTAGTCAGAACAGATACGGATAAACTCTGGGACACCCTGAAATACTGGACCGATCACCCCGGAATGGGCAGGGAAGGCACGATATGGCTGGCTGATCAGGGTGTCAAGGTAGTGGGCACGGATGCGCCCGGTTGGGATCGCCCGTTTGGGTATCAAGCCGCCGAATTCAAAGAAACAGGAGATAAAAGCTTGATATGGGAAGGCCATTTTGCCGGTAGAGAAAGAGAATATTTCCAAATGGAAAAACTGGCCAATTTAGACCAGCTTCCTCCTTACGGGTTCAAGGTGTCGTGCTTTCCAATCAAAATTTATAAAGCGGGAGCAGCCTGGGTGAGACCTGTGGCGATTATTGAGGAATAGACAATTTGGCCCTTTCGTTGTTTTAAATGTAAAAAGTAAGTTTCCCCAATTAAAACCTGACGGCTTGGTTCATATCGAGGACGCAGAGGTCTCCCTGCATAATTATGCCGGCATTCTAGCTGGCCATATCAGGTAATATCTTCCCGTAATTCTTTTAAATTAATCTCGAAGCAGGCTACGCCCATTGATATTAGGGGAATCCTTTTTATACTAAAAAAAGGAGGAAATTGATAAACCGCTTAATTTTCAAGGAAGAAACACGTCACATCTAAAAACCAAATCCAAAAGGAAGTTGAAATTATGAAAAAAAAATGGCCATTGATCGCGGCTCTGGGAATATGCCTGGTATTAACAGGAATCTATGTTGGTATTTCAACAGCCGCAGATGTACCCAGAATAACCAAAGAACAATCGAAGGAGATGCTGGGTGATCCCGATGTGGTAATCATTGACGTTCGAGTTCAAAACGACTTCAAAGGAAGTGAGTTAAAAATTATGGGATCTGTGAGGGAGAACCCGGATAAGACGGCGAAATGGGCCGGTAAGTATAATAAAAACAAGACATATGTTATTTACTGCGCCTGACCGCTTGAAGCGACTGCTGCCCGGGTGGCAGCAAAAATGAAGGAAATGGGCTTTACCAAAGTTTTCGCGCTCAAGGGAGGCTGGCGTGCCTGGGAGAAAGCTAAATATCCTGTTGAACCGAAATGAGTTTAAAAGTATCGGATTGGAATAATCCCACTGAGTGGATATCACGCGGGCAAAATTACGGTGCTTGAAAAAAATATTCTATCATTCCTTTATTCCCCTTTATGCACAAGGTCGATGACTGTTATTTCAGGCGGCGCCATAACCCGTATGGGCGGACCCCAAACGCCGGTACCCCGGCTGACATATATGCGTGAATGCTTCGAAAGACTGAGCAAACCGTGATCGGTGATAAAAACGAGCCGCGTCAGAAGGCTGAAAGGAAAGATCTGGCCTCCATGGGCATGTCCGGAGAGCTGCAAATCAAAAACATTGATTGCTTTATTATTGACCACCGGCATATGTTTTAATAGCACGGTAAAATGCTCAGATGGCAGCTCTGATAGAAGTTCCACTTCGCCTTTTCCGGTGATACCGCCGAATCGTTTGGCCGTAGGGTCGTCCACACCGGCAATATTGATAACCCCGGCAACCGTGACACCTTCACCCCTTAAAACGGTGAATCCTACGTCTTGAGTAAATTCAAGGGCCTGGTTCAATCCTGTATAAAATTCATGATTCCCTGTTACGGCGAATTTCCCGTATTTTGCATCAATCAAACTCAGCGGTTTAACAAAATGGCCGATGTTGTGGCTGGAGGAATCCACGAGATCTCCCGTTGATACCAGGATGTCAGGTTTTGTTTTTTTTACCATCTCTATAATTCGTCTCAATCTTTTTTTACTTACCATCACCCCCAGATGAATGTCGGAAACCTGCACAATCCGTATCTTGTTTGATTCCTTGGGTAATTTAGATGTCTTGATAACTATTTCTTTCGTGCGAATGTTTTTTGCCTCAAAATATCCATATATGTTCAAAACGATCGCCAGCATAAGTGGAAGAAAAAAGGACAACATAGGCGAAGGCATGGCGGCTGAAAAATTTTGCCTTGTTAAAGCTCCGCTCGCGTAAACGGACAGGCGGTAAACATCAATGACAAGCGCGGACATGAAAAATAAAAAAATCAGGCCGAGCCAGATATAACTAATGTGAAGAACTAGGCTCGCAAAAAGGTTAGAACCCATTCGTTCCACTAGATGGCCGATAATGACGGAAAAAACCATCACGGTCATAAAAACAGCCGCAGCGGCGCTGGATCGGGCGCTCAAACGAAAGGCGGCCTGAACCTTATTGAAAACATAAAGGTGCATGCCGCCATAAATGAGAATGATAATGAGTAAAAAAAGTATCCAACCAGCCAATTCGCTCATTCTGCTCATAATTTCCGTCTTTCCTGAAGTAATGCCGGGTTTTAAATTCGGATTTTTATCTGATTCCTTGTTTCCAGCCACGTACCTTTAAAAATCGTTTCATGCGCTTTAAAATGGCTGTCACCCCTTGTGATCTATGATACCTTATCATAAGCGGCATAACAGCAGGTCAGGCCATTAATTTCCACAATGTTTGTCGATTTGAAATTCAGCGAAAAGAGGAATGATAAAAAACATTCGGACTTTCGGCTTTTATCATACTTCACTCTTGACATCAAGTTCACTTAACTAACATGATTAATAAAGATAGCTGTTTGACGATCACCTTATTCAGGGAGCATAAGCCATGGATACATCCTTGAAAGAACCGTTGATTGTGACCCAGGGATTAACCCGAATATATAATCTGGGGACTACGCAGGTCGTCGGTATCCAGGATATTGATTTAGAGATTCCCTCAGGGGAATTGGTTGTGCTTAAAGGAGAGAGCGGTTCCGGAAAGAGTACCTTTTTGTCTTTGCTGGCCGGACTGGATCATCCCACAGCGGGCCGCTTGAGGGCCGCCGGTCAAAACCTCCATCAAGCCACGCCTGATGAACTGAATCGCTACCGGCGTGAGGTGGTTGGCATGATTTTTCAATCGTTTAATCTCCTGCCTACCCTGACGGTTGTCGAGAACGTGTGTCTGCCAGCTCTTCTGGCCGGCCGTCCCTACCAGGAGGCGAAGAATCAGGCTCTTAAATGGCTTGAGTGGCTTAATTTGGAAAAACGCCTACATCACTATCCGACCGAGTTATCCGGGGGAGAGATGCAGCGCGCGGCCATTTCCCGCGCGCTTATCAACGAACCTTCAATTATTCTGGCTGACGAACCCACCGGGAATTTAGACAGCCGCAACGGCCGGATTGTTATTGAACTGCTGTCTGAACTCAATCGCAGTTTTAACCGCACGATTATCATTGCCACGCATAGTAAGCTGGCCGACTCTTTCGCGACTCTGCAATTTTATTTAAAGGACGGGAAAATCACGGAAACAATCGCATGAGAAGGTTGAGGTTTTTTATTAAATTACAGTTCTGGTTTAGCCTGCGTCAGATGCGCGCTCACTACTGGCGCGTTCTGGCGGTGCTGTTTGGCATCGCCATAGGCGCGGCCGTTTTTACCAGCATTCGATTGGCTGTGGACGCGTCTCTTGATTCTTTTACTCAAAGCATGAGTCTTGTCTCTGGAAAGACAGATTGGGTGGTTACCAGGCCTGGAGGCCGTGTTCCTGAAGGCTTAGTGGCCCGGTTGAACGTTCATCCGGCTGTGGAAACAGCTTCGCCCCTGCTTACAAGTTATATAAAAATTTTTGGGGAGGAGGCCGAACCTTTTTTGCTGATTGGAATGGATCCTATTTTGGATCGTTCCCTTCGCGGCTGGCAAGTTAAAAAAACAAAACAGCGCGACGTTCGACTGTGGCTTGATCTGGTTCGCGAACCCAATACCGTCATTCTGAGCCAGCGGCTGGCCCAGCGGTATAATCTTAAGCCCGCGGATATAGTGACCCTGGAGCATATCCATCAGGTCAGTAAGTTCCGTATCCTCGACACTCTTCAACCCCAGGGTTTGGCTTTGGTCAACGGGGGACAGATCGGCCTGGCAGACATATCAACCATGCAGGAATTCACCGGCCTGCAGGGCTTGGTGGATCAGATTGACTTGCGCCTGAAACCAAACGTCACTGGGGATGACCTGGCTGATCTAAAAAACCTGCTGCCCCCGGGAATCATTCTCGAAACGCCAACCAGGGTCAAGGAAACCGGGGACATGATGATCCGGGCTTACCAGCTCAACCTGTCGTTACTTAGCTTCGTTTCCTTGTTCGTCGGTATGTTTCTGGTCTACAGCCTGGTTGCGCTTAACGCCGCTTCCAGGCGGCGTGAAGTGGCTATTCTTCGTTCCCTGGGCGGTTCAAAAAGGCTTATTTTCCTGCTCGTTCTGAGCGAAGGACTTTTTCTGGGAATTGTTGGCTGGCTCCTGGCGATCCCTATCGGCTCAATTCTCGTTAAATATATGGTCCAGGGTGTAAGCAGTACGATCAGCCATCTTTTTGTACGGGTGCATGTTGATGGTTTGAGGCTGGATCCGTGGGAAATTCTGCTTTCCTTTTGCGTTACCGTTTTTATCTGCCTTTTAGCCGCTTATGGCCCAGCCCGTGAAGCCACGAGTATCGCGCCCCGTGAAGCCTTGTTCCTGCAGGATTCAATGCCGCGACAAAGGCGCTTCGGCCGCCAGATAACATTGCTGGGTCTCCTTTTGATCGCTTTAGCCTGGCCATTGTCTAAGCTTCCCGCCCTCAGCGGCGTTTCAGTGGGAGGATATACCGCCATTTTCTTTCTTGTGCTGGGCAGTTCCTTTTTATCGCTCTGGATACTGCAATGGATGGGTTCTGTTTTCCCCCCGCTGTTAAGCCGTCTGGGTGGTGAACCGGCGTTTCTGGGCGGACGGTTTGTCCGAGACGCTGGCAGACGCACAGCCGTTTCTGTTGGCGCTCTGGTCACAGCCATGGCTTTATTTGTGGCACTGGTTATCATGATCCACAGTTTTAGAAGCACCGTTGCCTTATGGGTCAACCAAACCCTGGCCGGCGACCTTCTTCTCAGGCCCAAGATGGCGGGCTTCAATCAATACCGGGATCATCTGCCAGAAGACGTGGTGCGCGTCCTGAGAGCCCTGCCGGACGATGTGCAGGTTTTACCGTTTCGCCAGGTATTGCTTCATTATGCGAAAACTCCTTACCAGATTGAGGCGATTGATATTAAATTGTTTTTGAACTACGGCTCCTTCCTCCTGCTTAAGGGAAATTTTGAAAAAATTGTCGATCCCGTCATGACAGGGCAGGGGGTGCTCGTTTCTGAAGTTTTTGCCAGCCAAACAGGATTAAAAATAGGCCAGCGTTACCGGGCGCAATTTGGAAAATCTATCATGAACGTTCCTATATTGGGGATCGTTCGCGATTACCGCACCCGTGGTGGTGTGGTATACACCGCGTTGGAACCGTTTCAAAGAATGAGCGGGAATTATGAATGGAGTGGCGCGCGTATCTTTTTTAAAGATCGTCGTCAAGATTTAAAAAAGTCTGCCGAAGATTTGAAAGCCATGATTTTCCGAGACATTGGTCAAAGCCATCCACTGGAAATTATTTCAGGAGAGGAACTGCGGCGTGAGATTTTGCGCATATTTGATGAAACGTTCGCCATTACCACAGTACTGCTGCTAATTGCGCTTCTGGTAGCTGGTTTGGGAATCACAACAACTCTTACCGTTTTGGTGCTGGAAAGAATTCGCCAGTTAAATACGATGGTCGCCGTCGGCGCCAGCGCCGGCCAGATCCGATCCATGATATTCTGGGAAGCTGTTTTAATGGTCATGGCCGGCGAGAGTCTTGGGTTGATCTGTGGCTTCTTCATGTCTTACATTCTTATCTATGTGATCAACCGGCAATCCTTTGGATGGACGTTTCTCTACCAGGTGGACTGGAGCGCTTTACTGGTTTCGATACCATTGATTCTGGCTACGGCCCTGATAGCGGCTCTGCCCGCTACCCTCTTAGTTCTGCGTTCTTCTCCAGCGCTGGTTCTGAAAGAGAGCTGATATGCGGCGTCATCCAAATTCATGGCCTGTTTTCTTCTTTTTCATACTCTTCTTAAACCCAGCTATTCTCGCTGATTCGGTTTATGCTGACGAATACCTCAAGGTTACCGGGCCCTGCCGGTTTCAGTTCCCCCGGGACCACGGCGCTCATCCGGGGTACCTTGTTGAATGGTGGTATTACACCGGCAACCTGAGCGATCCTGCCGGTAAGCGCTATGGGTTCCAGTTGACCTTTTTTCGCACCCAGATAAGCCCTCCGGGTTTAGAATCACGATGGCCTGACCCCGCCTCCGCCTGGCGAACCACGCAGTTGTTCCTGGCGCATGCCGCCATATCGGATCTGGACGCTTCGCGTTTTTACTTTGATCAGCAGATGGCTCGCGGGGCCTTGGGATTGGCGGGTGCGGAGCAACAGGGTGATGATACCAGGATTTTCTTGGGCACATGGTCAGCTTTAATAAAATCAGGAAAACATTTTTTAAAGGCACGCGCTGATAATTTTGAAATCAATTTTACGCTGGTGCCCGCTAAACCATTGGTCGCTCATGGTAACGAAGGACACAGCCTGAAAGGAATTAAACCTGAAAGCGCCAGTTGTTATTACTCTTTCACACGCCTGGAAACTTCCGGCACTCTGAAAATCAAAGGCAAGCCTGTGAAGGTGCGGGGCACGGCCTGGATGGACCATGAGTTCAGTACGGCGCCTTTGGAACCCGATGTGACTGGCTGGGATTGGTTCAGCCTTCAGTTGGAAAATAATACCGAGTTGATGATTTACCTCTTACGTACGAGTCAAGGAGGATACAGCTCAGCCTCCAGCGGCACCTTCGTCCTGCCTTCAGCCAGAACGCGGCATCTGTCTGTCAAAGATATTCAGGCAGATATTTTGGATCATTGGAAAAGTCCTCATACAAACGGCGTTTATCCTTCACGCTGGCGCATACAGATTCATCCTTTAAAACTTGACCTTATATTGGAACCAAACCTGGCGGATCAGGAGCTGATCACGCCTGAAACAACACAGGTTAATTACTGGGAAGGCAGTGTTTCTGTGAAAGGCAAAATAGCGGATAAAGAGATAAAGGGTGTCGGATATATTGAAATGACCGGGTATGCCAATCCCTTTAATTTGTTGAAATGATTTGAGCGCAGTTTCAAACCTCATCACCCGGATCTCCTGCAACAGCTCGGTCCGTCTCATGGCTCCCTCCTTGGATACCATATCGGCCGGACAGTTTATGTGCTCCCCACAATATGACCTGTTGGAACTTGTAAAATGATTAAAAAATTGGTATTCTGCATACTATGATTGCGTATGACCTGAAATGTGACAAAGAACATACCTTTGAAGGCTGGTTTGAAAATGCTCAAGGGTATGAGCAGCAGAAGGAACGGAGCCTGATTTCTTGTCCTATATGCGGGTCAACCGCGATAAACAGAGCGCCTTCAACTTTTGGTATCGCTCGACATCGCGATCAGGCGCCGAAAAATAAGCCTCAGCCCGTGCAAATTATCCAACAATTCATTGAGGATAACTTTGAGGATGTTGGGACAGATTTTGCCAAAGAGGCATTAAAAATCCATTATCAGGCTGCTGAAAGCCGCAACATCCGGGGCGTAAGCACCGAACAGGAAGAAGAGATGCTGCGGCAGGAGGGTGTGTCTTTCTTTAAAATGCCTGTCTTATCATATTCAGACCCAGATGATAATAATTAATAATTAAAACGACTTACAGGCCGCAATTCTACATCAAATATTCTTATGAAACATTTATCTTTTGAACAGGGCCCCATACGCCCGCCAAGTGAAGCTCGAAGTCTCCTGATGAGAGTCACACGCAATTGCAACTGGAACCAGTGTATATTCTGCACGACTTACAGAGGGAACCATAATTTTGAACGCCGAACAGTAGATGAGGTCAAGGCTGACATTGATACCGTGGTGGAAATTATCAATGAAGCCAAGACGTTATCCTGGAAAATGGGGCTCTCAGGTGAGATTTCAGGTGAGTTGGCTCAGAGATTTTTTGATCAGCCCGGCCTTGATTACAGCTTTCTTTCCGTAATTGCCTGGCTTTACTATGGCACCCAGGCAGTTTTCCTGCAAGACGCCAATAATATTATATTAAAGGCCGACGATCTTGCTCAAATGCTGGATTATCTTAATCAGAAGATACCTGGCATCAGCCGTATAACCACCTATGCCCGTTCTCAGACTGCGGCGCGCAAAAGTCTGGAAGATTTGCAAAAAATAAGGGAAGCCGGGTTGAGCCGCGTGCATATAGGTCTGGAAACCGGGTACGATCCGCTCCTGAAATATATGAAAAAAGGTGTAAACGCCGAAGCTCATATAATTGGCGGCCGCAAGATCATCGAAGCGGGGATGGAGCTGTCTGAATACTACATGCCCGGTTTGGGCGGAAGCGCTATGTGGAAAGAACACGCTATCGAGACCGCCCGGGTATTAAATGCCATAAACCCGCATTTTATACGGCTGCGCACCTTGCACGTCGGCAAAACGCTCCCTCTTTACCAGCGACTCGAATCAGGTGAGTTTGAACTCAGAACACCCAGTGAAACCGTTGAAGAAATCCGGCTCCTTGTAGAAAACCTGGATGGAATTACGAGCCGTATGGTTAGTGACCATATCGGAAACCTGCTGCAGGATGTGGAAGGAAAGTTTCCTGAAGATAAAGGCCGCATTCTGGAAGCGATTGATCGTTATCTAGCTTTAAATGAGGAAGAACAGCTTCATTATCAGGTTGGCCGGGTTATGGGTCTCTACAACGGTGTGACAGACATGTCAAAACCCGGACTCAGTTACAGGGTTAATGAAACGGTGAAGAAGCTCAAGGCAAAATACGACGGTCAGACCCAAGATATTTTGATCGGACTCCATGACCAGTTAATGAGATAAGCAGGTCGACCGATAGGGGCGGGTGCTCCAATCGATTTGATCGATGATATAGCAGGAAAATCACCTGCTGTTAATTTCCTATCCATCTTAATTCTCTGTGCCATTGTTTAACTGCGCTTTAAACCTAATTGCTTTTTATGAATAACTGATTTACTGTAACGGCTTGTCATGGCGGATGAAACATCTCAGCGTATGCAGCTTCTGGCTACGGAAATAATCGAGGCCCTGGGCACAATTTTGCAGAAGAAAAAGCCTCTTGACGCTCAGACGCTGTCTGAAAGCCTGCTCGAGCGGCCTATGGTGCTTTCATTCTTAGAAGAGACAGCTGTTGAAAAAACTGATCTGAACCGGGAATTGGAAAAAAAAGACTATGAATTTAAAGAGTTATCAAAAAAATATGATGAGGCGCTCAAAGACCTGCAGTACAACGAGGTTCAGGCGCGAGATATTGAAGAAGCGCTTAAGGAATTGGCGCTAACTCTTTCTGTTTTCGCTACAAATTCTGACGAACCTTTACTTGAAAAGGAATTGCATGAACTAAAAGAAATTTTTAAAAAACGAACGATTCCATCCCGCATAATCTCATCGACAAAAGAGCTAAAAAAGCTGCTATTTAAAATAGACTCAGGCGCTTTTGAACAAGAATTCCCTGGGGATGAAAAAGATGACAGCGTCCCGCCGGAGGACATTGAAGACAACGTGCGTGATATTCTGACGGCCCTGGTCAAGGAACTCACCAGTTTTGAGGAGTCACACCTCCAGGAGCAGGCCCAGACTCTGGCCCGAAAAATTGCCTCGGACTTCACGTTTGATAACTTCGAACCATATTTTCAAGAGATCTTTGAGCTGATCATAAAGTTCAAAGAAGTATTATATAACAAAAGACAGGAACTTTACCGCTTTTCCCAGGAAGTTATGGTTCACCTCCAGGAGACGGAAAAAGCCCTTTTAAAGACCCTTGATTCAAATCGCGAACATTTAATGACCCTTGAAGTCGATTTTGAGATGCGGGTGGCTGAGGATATGCAGGAGATCGAACAATCCTTCGCGCTGCGCGGAAAAAGTCTGGATGAAATCCGTAATACGGTTTTAGACAGTATTGGCAGCATTCGGAGGCATTTTCTCGAGAAAAGAGCTGATGATGAAGCTCGTATCAAACAGGCGGAACAAGAAAAAGGGACTATCCAAAAAAGGCTGAGGTCTGTTAATCGGCGTTATCAGGAATTCACACGGCAAAGCAAGGCCGCGTTAGAGAACGCGGAAAGATTTAAAAAGGCCTCGCTTCGTGATCGGTTGACTGACGCCTATAACCGGCGGGCCTATGATTTTCAAATTAAAAAAACCCTGGAGGATTTTCAAAGAGGACTGCTGAACCGGTTCAGTTTGATTGTCTTTGATATTGATGAATTCAGAAATATTAACAATAATTACGGTCACCGCGCTGGCGATAAGATACTGATGCATGTAGCTCGTTTAACCGCGGAAAGTCTTCGTGAGGACGACTTTCTAGCCCGAATCGGGGGAGATGAGTTTGTAATCATTCTTCCTGACAGTAAGTTAAAAGACGCCGCCAAGATCGCGAACAAAATTAGAACGAGTATTGGCAGAGTTGAATTCAAAATTTTTCGTGATCGTGATCTGACCATAAACGTCAGTTTAAGCCTGGGTGTCGCGACTGGACGGAAGGACGATACTCCAGATGATATTTTTGTTCGGGCTGACCAGGCGCTTTATCAGGCAAAGGGAAAAGGGAGGAATCAGGTTCAGACCGAGTAGGTTTTGCGGGGGTTTAGGTTAGCGGGCATATATTTTTTGCTTCGTAAAGTCCGATAACATATATTATGTAAACTTTGAATGAAATGAAATATAACTCAATCGCAAAAAAAGGTATTTGAGAAATTACCTAAAAAAGAGGCGGCCCAACCGACTGGACCACCTCCTACTCTTAAAGGAACTCTCTTTAAGTGAGATACTGCGCAGGGGAATTACTCAAAGCGCCGCCGGATAGTCTCGGCGTGTACAGGCAGTCCCTCAGCCTCGGCCAAGGTTATAATCGCGTCTTTAAGGTAACCCAAACCATCTTTCGTAAGATACTGAAAGGTTGGTTTCTTGATAAAATCGTCCACAGAAAGACCGGAAAACATGCGAGCGCACTGACCCGTAGGCAGGACATGGTTTGTGCCGGAGGCATAATCACCTGCAGGTACTGGAGCCCAGGGACCCATGAAGATTGACCCCGCGTGCTTGATTCGAGGCAAAACAGCCCAGGGATCCTCAGTGAGAATTTCGAGGTGTTCGGTGGCGTATTCATTGGCAAAATCAATAGCCTGATCAAATGTTTCGGTAAGAATAACAGCGGAGTTGTTCTTAAGACCGACTTCAATAGTCTCCCGGCGCGGAATGGTTTCCAGGCCTTGATTAATTTCCTCAGTCACAGCCCTGGCTACTTTTTCAGAAAACGTCACCAGTACCGCGGCGGAATCAGGATCATGTTCAAGCTGTGAAAAGAAATCATAGGCCACCATTTTGGGATCAGCCGTATCATCGGCAATAATCAAGGCCTCGCTGGGGCCAGCCGGCGAATCAATGTCCACCTGGCCAAAAACAACCATTTTGGCCGCTGTCACCCATCGATTTCCCGGACCCACAATTTTATCCACTCTGGGAATAGTCTCAGTTCCATAGGCCAAGGAACCCACGGCCCAGGGACCTCCAATTTTATAAACCGCCTCGGCTCCGGCAATATCAGCCGCGACCAGCACCTCAGGTACAACGGTCATCCCCTCATCCGGCGGTGTGGTAACCACTACTCTTTTCACGCCGGCTGTCTTGGCCGGGATGATGTTCATCAGAACACTCGATGGATAAGCGGCTCGCCGCCCTGGAACATAGGCTCCAATAATATCCATGGGGCGTGTTACCCGTCCCGCCAATATTCCAGGGGCGATTTCGATGGACCACATTTCCCGTTCAAGCTGAGCCTGATGAAATTTTCGGATGTTTTGAGCCGCGAATTTGAGGGCTTCGACAACCTCAGGCTTAACGCTCTCATAGGCGGCCTTAAATTCTTGAGGTGTGGCTTTAAGGTCAGAGACGGATATATCCTGTTTGTATTTGGTATAGTGCTTGAGAGCGATAATGTCACCTTGTTCTTTGATCTGAGTGACAGTATCGCGAACTTCAAGAAATACGGCGGAAATATCCTCCATGGACCGTGTCATAATACGCGCTCGCCGGTCTGGACTCAAATCAACAAGCTTTTCAACTTTCAACATAAAAACACCTTTATAACCTTCTATTTAAATGAAGGTTTTTTTTAGCAGAACCTTTATTGCGATTCAATTAAAAAATGGACCCTGCCCTTCTTTTTTCAATTTTTGAGCTATCGCTATTAAATGTCAGCCGGCCTATTAAACAAGCTCAAATTTCAGGATGTCTTCCCTGGCGTTTACCCTTTTAACTTTAATCATGACTTCCTGGCCCGGCGAGAACCTCTCTGTGGAATTAACTGCTATGTCCGTTTCCAACATCAATTCCTTGATAAAAAGCCGGGGACGATTGGGCTGTGACTGAAGGAGAATGGCTTCGTAATTTTTCGGGCTTTGTGCCTCCAAATACCTCAACAGCCAGTATCGTTTCCGCCGGGACTGAACATCATAAGCTTTTCTCAAGGCCGGTTCGACAAAAGTTAAAAGTTCCTCTATCTGCTCACGGGAATACTCCGGTTCGTTACCGGCTGCAATGGACTTGACCTGTCTTTGCATCACAAGATCAATGAAACGCCTGAGGGGTGAGGTTAAATTGGTATAAACCTCAAGACCCATGCCGCTGTGCGGCCTTGGATCAAGACCCCATCCCACCCGGTTAAAATATCGGCGCTGCTGAAGGCAGTCATACAGGTTGAACTCAGAAGGTTCGCCCTTAAGAAGTCTCTGAGAAGGTTCATCCTGATAACGAAACAAACCCGGGATGTTAGCTTCCGCCAGTACTGAGGCAGCCAGATAATTTGCCAAGATCATAAATTCGCTTATCATAGCCCGGCCCGGATTATCCCAGTTGATCAGGGATATGCCAATCTGACCGTCGGCAACCAGATAGACATTTAGTGTTGGCAAAGGCATGATCAAGGCGCCCTGAGCGTGGCGCTGAGATTTTAAGGTTTGGCTTATAGCGAACAGTTTTTTCAGCGTAGGATCACTGTTAACAGTGCTGTCGACATCCTGGTAACTGAGCTGGCGTTTGACTTTTATCAAGCTTGGAAAAAATTCATATGTTTGCACATTTCCAAACTCATCTATTTGAGCCGTGACCGAAAAGGCCGGCCGGACACAAGCCTGTTTTAGGCTCAGCGCTTCTTCAGATAGGATTTCAGGCAGCATTGAGATTCGCTGGTCCGGCATATAAATCGTTGTTCCCAATCCGCGCGCCTCAATATCCAGCGGACTGTCGGGCCGCACCAACGCAGAAACATCAGCAATATGGATCCCTAAAATCACGCAGCCATTCTTTTCCTCCAAACTGATGGCGTCGTCGAAATCCCCGGAACCGCTGCTGTCTATAGTCAGGGTTTCCAAACTGGTCAGATCCCGCCGATTTTCCTCATGCCAGTCTGACTGTCTAAGAAGATTTTCTGCTTCTGACAAAACTGCCGCTGGAAAAGTTGTTTCTATCTGGTTGCGGTATAAATCCAAATTTTCGTGCTTATGTATCTCACCCATCTTAACCAATAGGTAAAATGGTTTATACGGGTCTTTACCCAAACCAGCTTTTTCCAGTAGCTTTTGACCCCATTTGTATTCAGAGGCATCCGAACCATAGATGGCCATGTCACGCAGAGTCTGGATCACATGATCCCGACAATCCGGGTAGTCCGGAGTTTCATCGGCCCAGATTTTTGTTAGCCAGGAAGCGCCTTCCATTAACTCACGTCCCCTTTTTTCTTCCTGAATTCGAGCCAGCGTGATTTGTTCAACCTTTTCGGCATTTTGGCGGAGAACCGTGTTGGGACGCATTTTAAAATGCAAACCGTCCGCGAAAATAGCCCTTAGCATCGCAGGGACCCGGTCTGGCCCTGTATCATCAGGCAGGGCCAGCTCTGCCAGGTAGCGATAATCAAACTCCTCCCCCTCTCCATCGAGTAGTTCCCAGAGCTCTAAAAGATTTATTTCCATGGCTCTTGAGGCGCGTCTGGAGGAAATTTCTTTTAATGACTGAACCAATTCTGCCCGAGGACGTGATAAATCAAGGCCTGGGTTGGTTTGGTGAAGGATTCTGCTTGAAGCGACACTCATTTCCCGGTTGGTCTCTGTCAGAACAAGAAGCTTGCTAGCCTTGACTCTGGTGACCAATCCGGCAATAAAATTTTTAACCTCGATAAATTCTACAATCTGTCCTGGTTCCATATTAGATCCGCCTTACTTGTAACCTGTTTTTACCCTAACAAGAGTGTTTAGCCGGTGTCAACTTCAAGACTAAAATATTTATGCGTGGACCCATATTTCCAGGAATTATCTCTAATATTATTCCGCCCGAGAAGTGAATAATGAAATAGGGAGAAGCGAATCTTCTCCCTAGTGCTGTATCGAAGCGTTTTTGGTTAATAATTATACCGCAATTTAAAATTCAATTTTCCAATTTATTTTTTAAGTAAAGAGTGAAAGTTTGCAGTCGAGGGCATATTTCATGAATTCCTCAGCCGCCTGAATAACTACACCGTCTATGAAATCATCCTGAGAAAGGCCCATCATATCCACAGTCATCTGACACGCGATGAATTGAACGCCTTCCAACAGCGCCATTTCCTGGAGATCATCCAGTGGAGGGATATTGGCCTGTTCGATTTTCCGCTTCATCATCCATGTGGCTAGGCTTGACATCCCCGGTATAGCGCCTAAAGCGCCTGGAGGGTTGAACTTTACCTTGTCAATCCATCCCTTGCGGATCACGTTGAGACCCATAAAAGTGTAAAAAACTTTGGTTTCAATACCCATTCGGCAGGCATTGATACCCAGGACCAGGGCTGGATATGCGCCTTCCAGCGAGTCGCGGGAACAGATTAACGCACATTGCTCTTTTTTTTCTTCTTCCATCTCTAATCTCACTTTTTATTAACAATTACAAGCAATTACTGTGAAACGCGACATTTAAAGGCGCTTTACACCGTCCATGTTTTAGTTTAATTTCCTGATTTTTTTATCTCCCCGGGCACGCGATTAAATCGTGATTTTATAACCTTAATCTATGAAACTATAACATATTTTTGGAATCCGCCCACCTTTTGTCAATGACAAAGTAAAATCACCGTGTATGTAGCACGTCAATTGACCGATGTTTGCAATGAAGGCATAAAAAAAGCCCCCGTTTCAGGAGGCTTCAGATAAAATATTGATAAAAGTTTAGCCCATTTTTTCATTTACAAAAGCCAGGGCCTTACCCTTGAGCGACTCGGCTTCAGCAAAAAGCCTTGCCCGTTCATTGGTCACGTCCGCGACAAAAGCTTCATCCTTGATACTCGGAATATTGATATCCACGGAAAGCATGCAGGCTCTCAAAGCGGCCTCGCAAACATAGGCTCCCACTCCCACATCGGAGATAGCCATTTTATTTCCAAAACGAGAGAGCTTGTCTGCTTGTTTCAATAAATCGAGACAGGAGCGGCAAATAGTCAGCGGTACCATGGTCGCGTTCTTAGCGGCTGCCTGTATGGCCTCTTTGCGGGTGTTTTTCTCTTCATCCGTCTCTTTAGGCATGCGAAAAGCCTTCATGTAATCCTCAAAAGCGGCCATGTCCTTTAGAGTCAGCTCTTTGAGTTCCTCTATAGACTTCATAACTGCATCCAATATTTCCTTGTTTTCGTCCTGGAACTCCTCATACCCTTTCTTGCCCTGAGTCAAACTGGCGACCATGGCGATCATGGACCCGCCCAGTGTGGCTACCACGGCTGAGACATTACCTCCACCGGGAGTGGGACTGGAAGAAGACGCTTCAGCCAGAAAATCATTGATAGTCTTGGTGTATACTTCAGACATATCCTCGCTCCTTCTTAGGCTTTACCCTGAAGGGTGATTGCCTTGATAAGATTGTTCATGATGATGGTGGTGGTCAGGGAACCAACTCCTCCGGGAACCGGGGTGATGACGTCCACAATTTGCTCCGCGGCCTCGAATTCAACATCGCCGGTAATCCCGCCGCCTTCTTTAGCGTTGATACCCGCATCGATAACCACCTGGCCGGGAGAAAGCATATCTCCGGTGACAAGGTTGATTCTGCCCGCAGCTACGACCACGATTTCAGCCGCCTTGGTAATAGCGGGAATGTCCTTGGTTTTGGTATGACAGATGGTGATGGTCGCGTCACGCTTAATTAGCAGCGATGCCAGGGGACGGCCTACAGTGTCACCCCGGCCGACCAGGGCAACCCTCTTGCCCCTGATTTTCACTCCGGCCCGAGTCATTAATTCCACGCAGGCCAGCGGTGTCGCCGGGATAAGGGCCATGTCTTCCTGGCCTCCAAGCAGATAGCCGCGATTAACCGGATGCACCCCATCCACATCCTTTTTCGGATCAAGGCGAGCCATAACGTTTTCCTTGCTGATGGCCTTGGGTAAGGGAAGCTCAACCAGGATGCCATGGATATTTTCATCAGCGTTGAACTGGTCAATTATGTCTAACACCACCTCCTCCGTGGTATCAGCTGGTTTGACCGTCAACTCCACCCCGATACCAAGCTTGTCTCCAACCTTTTCTTTGGATCGGGCATACACCACCGAAGCTTCGTCGTCTCCGACTAGTAAAACGGCCAACTTGGGATTGATCCCCTTGGTTTTAAGCTTTTCAACCTCTACAATAATTTCTTCCCGAATCTTGTTCGCAATGGGCATGCCTTTGATTAATTCCGCCGACATGAAGTTATCTCCTTTCTATAACAAATATTTAAACGGATTTAATTTTTATTAATTCCAACTCCTTAAGTTTGTATAAAAAAACACAAACTTTCACGCCTTGTCAACTAGTTAAAGTTCTTGACAGGTCGAACTTATTCAGTTATTAAGGGTATATTAATTAAACCCGCTTGGATCCAGATCTAATGGACCGAGACGGAGGATATTATGAAAGATTATAAACAGTAACCCTCGCCAGGGAAACAGCCTGTCGGGGGTATTTTTTTGTAAACTCCATAATAATTAAAAAGGGGGCGGGCATGCAGCGTTCTAAAGTAACTATTATGAGTATTCATGACAAAAAAGCTAAAGGTGAAAAAGTAACAATGCTCACGGCTTATGACTTCTACACGGCCGCGATGATTGACCAGGCCGAGGTAGACATGATTCTGGTTGGAGACTCGGTGGGCAATGTCGTTCTGGGCTATGACTCAACGGTTCCGGTCACCATGGAGGAAATGATTCATCACTGTAAAGCAGTGCGCCGAGGGACACAGTACGCCTTTTTGATCGGTGACCTGCCTTTCATGTCTTATAATATCAGCCATGAAGAAGCTGTTCGCAACGCAGGCCGATTAATCAAGGAAGCTGGCTGTGATTCCGTTAAACTTGAAGGCGGGAGCGAAATGGCCTCAGTAGTCAAGGTTATCGTGGATGCCGGCATCCCTGTTTGCGGTCATATTGGCCTCACGCCTCAAACCGCCACCAAGCTTTCAGGATTTCGGGTTCAGGGCAAGGACGCGGAAGGCGCCAGGCAGTTAATTGAATCCGCCAAGGCCCTGGATGAGGCCGGAGCTTTCGCCGTGGTTTTGGAGCTTGTGCCGGACGCCATTGCCGCTGAGATCACAAAAAACATCTCCATTCCAACCATTGGTATCGGCGCCGGACCAGACTGTGATGGTCAGGTCCTCGTGACAAACGACATGCTTGGTCTCTATGAAAAGTTTATTCCGAAGTTCGTGAAACAGTATGTCAATCTGGCTCCGATGATTAAGAAGGCCATGTCAGATTATGTTCAGGAAGTGAAATCCGGTGATTTTCCCGGACCTGAACACACCTTCCACGTGAAGTAATAAATTTGAACACGGTTGGGAGGAAATAATGAAGATTGCGGTTGTCGGACCCGGGGCCATGGGCTGTCTTTTTACCGCTTTTCTAGCTAAATCCGGGCGGGAAGTCCTGCTCCTGGATCACGATTCGGAAAGGGCGGATCTTTTAAAGGAAAAAGGGCTCTTTATTGAAGGGATTAGCGGTGAGCTTAAGATTGCGGTCCCGGTTTCGGTTTCACCAGATGACGCGGCCAAAGCGGACCTTATTCTCATCTGCGTAAAAAGTTATAACACTCGAACTGCTGCTATGGGGCTGGCTCCAGCTTTAAATACGAACGCTCGAATTCTGACTTTACAAAACGGGGTTGGCAACGCGGAAGTCTTGAGCGAAATCTGCGGCCAGGACCGCGTCTGGGGCGGAGTAACCTCGCAAGGCGCTACCCTTCTCGAACCGGGCCATGTGCGTCACGCCGGGTCCGGCCAGACAATCATCGGCGCTGTTTCGGGTCCTGGTCAGGAAGATCATCTCAGTGTGGTTTCAGATATATTCTCACAGGCCGGATTCCCCACAACGGTCGCCGCTGAAGTCGAGCCTCTTATATGGTCTAA